>NZ_JBNQGD010000014.1:0-11916 GCF_050436765.1 Arachidicoccus sp.
AGATGATTGTTCCTTTTTCTAATGCTTCTTCAATTTCAAATAAAGTTTGGCCGGGTACGAAGCCATCGGCAACCGCTTTGTCCCAAGACTTTGAATTTTTACGTTGACCAACAATTACGTTGATACCATTATCGCGTTGGTTTAGCGCCTGACCTGGACCTTGAACACCATAACCAATCACGGCTACAGTCTCATCTTTCAAAACTTCCTGAGCTTTTGAAAGCGGGAATTCTTCGCGGGTTACTACGTTTTCTTCAACGCCGCCAAAATTTAATTTTGCCATTTTGTTTCTATTTTTTGTTTTTGTTTAATGAAAAATTTAAATGCTTTTTTCCAATTTTTGGTTAAATGAAATTTGGTTATGAAAAGGATCAATGACTGTGCAGGCCAATGATCCATAAAAAGTTTCCTCGAGTCCGGGTTTGTTGTATTTATATTTTTTATTAATAATTTCTTCGTGAAACGACCGAACTTCATTGCACCATATAAATACATTTGTTCCAGGTGTGCCGTCGCCGTGGTGTTCACTCAAATGCAAAACTAATCCTTCTCTTTCAATCTCCATATAAACGGGGGCATTTTCGTCAAAAGTATGTTCCCAATTTATTTTGAAGCCCAACCAGTCTATATAAAATTCTATAGCTTTCTGGTAATTAAAAATGCGTAATACCGGAATAATTTTTTCTACTTGCACATCAATCATTTTAATCTTTTTGTTAAAGCTAAAGCATAACCGTAATGTAAGGTTTCATGTGCCAAACAACAGGTTATTACCTCTTCGATGGTATTCATTTCATAAGAAAAGGTTGCCGTAGAGTAGGGGGTTATGTTTTTAAACCGGTCGGATGCCAAGTCGTTCTTAATTTGGTCAAGATAGGCGATTGCTTGTGCTTTTAAATCGTCAATTTCAGCTTTTGATATAAAACTTTCTGGCCTAGAACCTTTTCTGTATTTTTCCACAAGGGGGATTTCCATAGCAGGCTGTACACCGGAACGCAGGTAGCATAACCCTTGTGTGCTAATAATGCTATGACCGAAGTTCCAGGCAATATTGTTATTAAAACCCTCGGGAATTTCATTTAATGCTTCGATACTAAGACCATTAACCAATTCGATGAATAATTCTCTGATTCGTAGAATGTATTTTAAACTGAGATCTGTCATTTATTATTTATTTATTTATTGAGATTACATTGTAAATACTTCATCTCTTTTGTCTAGAAACTCATTTTCAATGATCGCTTCCGAAGGTTCTTGCTGTTCAAATTCTTTCAATTTCAAGTGAAAACCTTCGCTATTCTTTATGATAGCCACACGAGCGCTACGGACAAATTCTATCAAGCCATAGGGAGCCAATGCCTCCAACAATCCGTCAGTCTCTTGACGATGTCCTACAGTCTCAAATACCGTGTAGTCACTGCGAATAGCCACAGCTTGTGCCCCATATTCACGAAGAAGCCTTTCTACTTTTGCCTTCTCAGAGATAACATTTGTAGGTACTTTGTATAAAGCAAGCTCTTGCCAGATTACATCATCATTCGTGTTGTAATACGCTTTTAAGACTTCTACCTGTTTCTCAATTTGACGGCTCAATTTGCTTACAACGTCTTCCACTTCGTTGATGACAATGGTAAAACGTGAAATACCTTCAATTTCTGTTGGAGATACATTTAAACTCTCAACATTTATTTTCCGGCGTGAAAACATGATGGCGATGCGGTTAAGCAGACCGATTTGGTTTTCGGTGAAGATGCTGAGCGTATATTCTTGTTTGTTCATAATTAAAAAGTAAAAATTAAAAGTAAAACTGCTTTACTTTTGCGTTAATAACTATTGTTGCTATAATTTTTGAAACTTCATTGATTTTTTTAATGAAATTTAAATTTGTTTTTGGTGCATACCCATATGGTGTTTCGCTAGCAAATTGAATATAAATTTTAATGCCACGAATCAATTTGTTTGAATATAATGTTCTACTTCAGTGAAAGGCTCGTAATAGTGATGCAGTAATGCTTTCCATTTTTTATAATTTTCACTTTTACGAAATCCTTCGGTATGGTTTTCTAACGTTTCCCATTTTACCAGAAGTATAAACTTATTTTCATGCTCTACACATTTTTGTAATTCGTGTTTTATATACCCGCTTGAAGATTCAATTATTTTTTCTGCTTCTTTAAAAGATTGCAGAAACTCTTTAGACAAGTCTCTTTTTACGGTCAATAATGCTAATTCTGTAACCATTTTTACATTTTATTTAAGACGAATCTCGCTCACGCTACAACCCTGTGGTACCATCGGAAACACGTTGTTTTCTTTGCCAACCATTACTTCTAAAAGATAAGCGCCTTTGTAATTAAGCATTTCTTGCAATGCGCCTTTTAAATCTTCACGCTTGTCGATTTTTTGGGCAGCAATATGGTATCCATTTGCTACGGTAACAAAGTCGGGTGACGTAATATTTACAAAGGAATAACGCTTGTCATTAAATAGTTGTTGCCACTGACGTACCATCCCCAGAAACTGATTGTTTAAAATTAAAATTTTCACATCTGTCCCAAACTGCATAATGGTTCCCAATTCTTGAATGGTCATTTGAATACCTCCATCACCAACGATAGCCACCACCGTCCTGTCGGGTGCACCATATTTAGCACCTATTGCTGCAGGAAGTCCAAAGCCCATTGTCCCCAAACCACCGGAAGTAATATTACTGCGTGAGTTTTTGAATTTGGCATATCTACAAGCTACCATTTGATGTTGTCCCACATCAGATACTATAATTGCATCATCATTGGTTAATTCATTTAAAATCTTTATTACCTCGCCCATGGACATTATTTCGCTGGAAGGATTGAGCTCTTCATGAATGACTTCCTTTATTTCTTGCTGTTCCAAATCACGAAAACGCTGTAACCATTCTTTGTGTTCTTTTTTGTCCAATAATTCTGTAAGCATTGGAAGTGTTTCTTTACAGTCACCCCAAACAGGAACAGTAGTCTGTACATTTTTATCAATCTCTGCGGGATCAATATCCAAATGAATAATTTTAGCTTGTTTGGCATATTTATCCAAACGCCCCGTAACGCGGTCGTCGAAACGCATCCCTACAGCGATTAATACATCACAATCATTGGTTAAGACATTGGGCGCATAATTCCCGTGCATTCCTAACATCCCCACATTCAACGGATGATCGGAAGCTATGGCGCTTTCTCCTAAAATAGTCCAACCAGAAGGTAATCCGGCTTTTTCAATAAAACGGGTAAACTCTTTTTCCGCGTTGCCTAATATTACCCCCTGGCCAAATAATACGAATGGTTTTTTTGCTTCATTAATTAATTGTGCAGCTTGCTCAATGTATTCTTTCCGAACTTTGGGTTTAGTCCTGTAGCTGCGAATATGTGTACAAGGGGTATAACCTTGATAATCAAATTTTTCTATTTGCGCATTCTTAGTAATGTCTATCAAAACAGGGCCGGGCCTTCCGGTTTTAGCAATGTAAAACGCTTTAGCTAAAATATGCGGAATTTCAGAAGCCTCTGTAATCTGATAATTCCATTTGGTTACTGGTGTGGTAATATTTACTACGTCTGTCTCCTGGAAGGCATCTGTACCTAAAAGATGCGCGTATACTTGTCCGGTAATACAAACCAATGGAGTACTATCAATCATTGCATCTGCAATACCTGTGACTAAGTTGGTGGCACCGGGACCACTGGTTGCAAACACAACACCTACTTTTCCCGAGCTGCGTGCGAAGCCCTGTGCAGCGTGAATACCGCCCTGCTCGTGGCGGACCAAAATATGTTCCAATTTATCATTATAGTCGTATAATGCATCGTAGATAGGCATAATAGCGCCACCGGGATAGCCGAAAATGGTTTTTACACCTTCCGCGATTAATGCTTCCAAAACTGCTTGACCGCCGGAAATGGAAGTTGTAGGTTGAGCGGCCTTTATGGCCTCTTCTTCTTTTGTGATCTCTAATGTTTCCATAATTCTTAATATTTATGATTTAAATATCTGATTTATAATTCTGAACTGACAATTCTTAATATTCTTATTGATAATATCGACCGTACAATTTGCCTATTTCGACTCTGTTACAAACATCAATTCATGCTGACGGGTGTAACTTTATACCCTAATTTTCTTAGTTGTTTAATTAACCCAAAATTATACTTTAAATGATCCAATCCGACGACTATAAAACAACTTTGGGCTTTTATTAATTGAGGGAGTCTGCTTATCCACAGTTTATTGCGGGCAATTACTCCTCCATAATCATTCATGATAGATTTTACTTTATATTGAAAATCGTAGTTTATATTCAACTGAACAAAGTCCAGACTGTCTTTATCAATTAGGTTATCATTGCGGGACAGGATGCTACTCGCTGTATTACTTTCTTTTATTTCCTCAAATATCCTGTCGATAGCTTTTGGGGTAGTTACCGTATTTAATAAAGCGGTAGAACGTTCTTTAGGGCCTTCTAATCCTTGCGTTTTCAGTCCATTTTCTTTTGCATAGTTTAAAAGAAATTCATCCATTCCTATATAATTACTGGTAGTATCTTCAACCTGAGTGGGGCTCCCCTGGATCAGCTGTATAGCAATCATTAATAATTGCGGTTTCATTTTAATCAGGTTATGAAGAATTTCTTGGTTATCTTTCGTTTGTCTATTTATATAATTTACCAGACTGTCAAACTGGTCTTTGGATAGTATAGATTGAATAGTGGAGTCTTTTTGAAAATAAAGAATGCTTCTGTCAACAGGAGGTTCACTATCGTTTAGGTCTGTTTATGACACTAACATCGCCGTTGATTTTAGTTTATTTTTTATTATTTTATACCTAGTTGTAAACATATTTCCATCTATTGTATGCATCGATCCTAATAAATAGGAAGGCTTTGTTAAACCATTACCGCTTATTTCCCATAATAATGTGTGCGTTTTGCTTTGCGCACTTACTTCGAATTGACTCAGGGAAAGTAAAAAGAATAGGAATAAAGAATATCTTATTATAATCGTTTTATTATTTTTCAGTCGTCCAGCTTCCATATTTCACTTATTTCTTAAATCCTATTCTTTCGCTTCCGCCATTTCCTTTTTGCTATTTTTTCATCTCTGCCTTCATTTCTTTCAATTCATTCTTCTAGATCTGCTGCTTAAGCGTATTTTCTAATCTCTATATAAGTCCTCGTTATAGCAATATTCAGTTCAATAGCTTTATCTCTGCTTGTTCCTGCGCCAACTTTGCTACACCTTGTTCTCTAAGGCGAAAGGGGGTGTAGCACCTTTAATGTTTTGTCAACCTGTCACAATTTGTGACTAATTATTTTGATTAATCTTCGTCTGTGACACAACCCTCTGATGCATCTTTTACTAGTTTAGCATATTTATACAATACACCGCTCTTAACCTTTAAAGGTGGTTGTTTCCAGTTGGCTTTACGTTGTGCTATTTCCTGCTCAGAAACTTTCAATATAATCGTATTGTTTACGGCATCTATTTCAATAATGTCATCATCATTTACCAAGCCAATCAAGCCACCTTCATAAGCTTCGGGTGTAATGTGTCCCACCACAAAACCGTGAGTGCCACCGCTAAATCTGCCGTCCGTAATTAAGGCCACGGATTTTCCCAAACCAGCGCCAATTATTGCCGACGTGGGTTTTAGCATTTCAGGCATACCAGGAGCGCCTTTTGGACCTTCGTTTTTAATTACTACAACATCGCCAGCTCTTACTTTGCCATTGGTGATTCCTGCGATAAGATTTTTTTCTCCATCAAACACCCTTGCCGGGCCAGTGAATTTTTCTCCTTCTTTGCCACTAATTTTAGCGACACTTCCTTTTTCTGCAAGGTTGCCGTATAATATTTGCAAATGTCCCGTCTTTTTAATTGGATTGTCCAATGAGCGAATGATATCTTGCGTTTCGAAATCTAAGTCGGGAACGGTCTCTAGATTTTCAGCAATGGTTTTTCCAGTAACCGTTAAACAGTTGCCATCGAGTAATCCATTTTTTAATAAATATTTCATTACAGCCGGTACGCCTCCTTTTTCATGAAGATCTTGCATCAGATATTTGCCGCTTGGCTTGAAGTCGGCCAATACAGGAACCCTATCACTGATTCTCTGAAAATCATCTTGTGTTACGGATATGCCTACACTTTTTGCCATTGCAATCATGTGTAACACTGCATTGGTACTGCCGCCAAGAACCATAATTACTGTTATGCCATTTTCAAATGCAGCACGAGTCATAATATCCAGAGGTTTGATGTCTCTTTCAAGTAAAATACGAATGGCTTTTCCGGCTTCTGCGCATTCATTTCTCTTTTCCTCGCTTAATGCTGGATTACTGCTGGAATAAGGTAAACTCATTCCCATGGCCTCAATGGCAGAGGCCAAAGTGTTAGCCGTATACATTCCGCCACAAGCACCGGCACCCGGGCAACTATTTCTTACAATTCCCTGAAAGTCTGCTTCATCCAATTGCCCGGCTATTTTTTGGCCTAATGCTTCAAATGCCGAAACGATGTTTAGATCTTGTCCTTTGTAATGTCCCGGTGCTATTGTGCCGCCATAAACCATTATAGATGGTCTATTTAAACGGCCCATCGCCATAATAGAGCCTGGCATGTTTTTATCACAACCCGGAACAGCAATTAAGCCGTCATAATATTGCGCACCGCAAACAGTTTCAATTGAATCGGCAATTACATCCCGGCTTACAAGTGAATAGCGCATACCGTCTGTACCATTACTCATCCCGTCACTCACACCAATGGTATTAAAAATCAGACCCACTAAATCATTTGCCCAAACGCTCTTTTTTACATCTGCTGCCAATCCATTGAGATGCATATTACAAGGATTTCCATCATAACCCATGCTTACAATACCCACTTGTGCTTTCTTAAGGTCTTCATCCGTCAAGCCTAAGGCATACAATTGCGCCTGTGCTGCTGGCTGTGTCTCGTCTTGAGTAAGCGTTTTGGAGTATTTATTTAATTCGTTCATTTTATTTTATTTATTATTAAGTATTGATGTTCCCTCGTTAATTATGTTCGAAATTTTTTTACTTTTTTAAGCATAAAAAAACCACCTCCGTTGGGAAGTGGTTCTCAAAATTTATTTTGTGTGTTACAAAACAAATCCACTTCCTTTTTTTGAAGGAATAATGACTATCACCAAAATAATATGGGTAATATCACGGATTATATTTTTTACACTGTTTCTCATCTCTTAGAGAACAAATGTAGAAAATTTATTTTTTATTAAAGAACTTTTGTCAATTTTTTATTGACATCCAGAATCATTCGCTCTCACTTATTGCCAATATAGACATTGATAGGGTAAGTGAAATGCATTTCATTGTTAATTAACCGTGTTTTAATACCCATTTTATCTTCTTTCAAATCTTCTTTAAACAGCCGTCTTATTGTATCGGTATCGTTATCATTAGGAAACGATGCTGTCAACTGATCTTCCAGCTTCATGTCTATATTGTAGGAAGTATAATCTATCTCTTTCATCCCGCATTTTTTAAACATATCCAAAAATGCCTGCAAACTAAGGGCTTGCTCATGAGAGCTGTCTCGCAATTTTTCCATTGCGTTAAATGCGGGTAAATTTTCTTCCGGCAAAGTGAAATCTGCTATTAAAATTCTTCCATTATTCTGGCAGACACGATACATTTCACGCAGAATCTTTTCAGGATGCTCAAAATGATGAAAACTATATCGAGACACCACTATAGAAAATGAACCGTCTGGGTAAGGTAATCTCTCTGCATTACCCAAATCCCATTGCATATTTTCTAATCCCGCTTGCCCCTGCCGCTTTTTTGCCTGTTCCAACATAGCGGGAGTAATGTCAATACCGGTAGTTCGCCTTGCTATCTTTGCAAATGCACACAAAACTAAACCTGGCCCACATGCTACATCCAATACTGTATCCTGAGCAGAAGTTTGCGCTAAGTCTACCAATAATTGTAACGCATCTGAATGCTCCGTTTTTTCGGTAAATGGAACTGCTTGCAGCGTAAACTGATTAATTACCTCCTTATTATGTGCATTCTCGAACATGTTAAATAATCGTTGATTTGCCTAGTTCCATATATTTTTTATTAATGTCGACTGGCAATTTTTGTTCTACAAAGTCTTTAATTAATTCACCTATAACACTGGTTCCATAATTATTTTGTGCATCTATATCTTGCGTAACAAATCCATGTGATAAGGTCCAAGCTACTGCATTAAGCACGAGTGCTGCTTCTTCATTCATTCCAAAATATTCTAGCATCATAGCTGCTGAAAGTATAGATCCTATTGGATTAGCGATGTCTTTCCCCGCTGCCTGAGGATAAGAACCGTGAATAGGTTCAAACAAAACAGTCCCCGTCCCAACGGAAGCAGATGGCAACAAGCCAAGTGAGCCACTCAGCACACTTGCTTCATCACTAATAATGTCTCCAAACATATTTTCTGTCAGTACAACATCAAATTGCTTCGGGTTGACGATGATTTGCATAGAAGCATTATCTACAAACATATAATCTACCTTCACATCCGGATACTGCGGTGCGATTTCTTGGACCACTTTGCGCCATAGGCGCGATGTTTCTAGTACATTCGCCTTATCTACCAATGTAAGTTTTTGTCTGCGTTCTGGTTTTTGTGCAAAATGAAAGGCAAGATGGGCAATGCGTTCAATCTCTTCTCTTGAATATTCGCAAAGGTCGGATGCTAATGTTTTTTCCTCATTTATTTTTTTCTCGCCAAAATAAATGCCGCCGGTTAACTCTCTAAAAATGATGAAATCTGCGCCATCTAATCTTTCTTGTTTTAATGGAGAAAGATGCTGTAAAGCAGGGTAGGTATTGATGGGACGTATGTTTGCGTATAATTGCAATGACTTGCGAATTTTTAGCAAACCTTGTTCAGGCCGCACTTTCGCCGTAGGATCATTGTCGTATTTTGGATGCCCGATTGCACCAAATAATACGGCATCGCTTTTTAAGCAACTTTCAATTGTTGCATCGGGAAGGGGATTGCCGGTCTCATCAATAGCAATAGCACCCATTAATTGATAATCATAATTGAACTTGTGACCAAATTGTTCGCCAATCGCATTAAGTATTTTTATTGATTGCTCTGTAACTTCTGGACCGATGCCATCTCCAAGGATGACCGTGATATTCTTTTCCATTGTCTGAATAGGTATTTTATATTAATTGTTATTTAAAATTTTATTAGGAGCGGATGGTTTTTTATAATTCACAATTGTAACGGATTGAACTTTTCTTATTAATAAGGATTCTCCAACACCATTTTCCAACATCAATATTTTAGTTATACAATTGGGCACTTCATTATCATAGTGGCTTATATATATTAATGTGGTGTTGTTTTTTTCACAAATATCATCCACTAATTTTATAAATGCTTCTGTTTGAAATTCATCCAGACCCTGGCAAGGTTCGTCCAAAACCAGCAAAGGAGGGTTTTTAATTAAAGCACGAATAAGTAGAATGAGGCGCTGTTTCCCCGACGAAATAGAGGAAAGCCTTGTATTCCTAAGATCTTCTAAATCCAATGCTTTTAGCCAATTATCAATGTTTTGTATTTGTAGTTCTTGTAATTTTTTATACAATCCCATTGTATCAAAATATCCAGAGGCAACAGCTTCAAAGCAAGAAATATTTTTATCAAAGAATGCATGTAACTCAGGCGACATAAAACCGATATTCTTTTTGATATCCCAAATACTTTCGCCTGTACCGCGTCGTCTATCAAACAAATAGATTTCGTTGGCATAAGCCTGAGGGTTATCGCCATATGCCAGGCTCAATAAAGTTGATTTACCTGCACCATTATGCCCTTTTAATAGCCAGCGCTCACCTTTTTTAACCGCCCAATTTATTTTGTTCAAAATGGTTCTGTCACCATATTTTACGGAAGTATTTATCATTTTTATCGCGAAAGAAAAATTAAAATCATTTTCTTTCAGTGGTAGCTTTGAACTATCAAAATGATGCGTTTGGTGCCGATGTTTTACTTCAAAATTTTCTCTCTCTGTAAATGTCCTTTGTTTACCATTTTCGAGTTCCAATACGTGTGTAACACAGTTGGGAAAATGATGATGCGCTCCGGCAATAATTATTAATTGCGTGCCTTTTGTTGAAACATCGGATAAAATATCGTTTAATTTTTTACGACTTTCTACATCCAGCCCAATAAATGGTTCGTCCAGAATCATCAATTGCGTTGGGTTTAAGAGGGCTTTTATTAATTGAAACCTTTTGTGCTCACCGCTAGACAGTTGCAAAATGGGTTTTTCTTTTAAATAAAGGATAGACAATTCATTTAGTAAAAAATCGATCTTTTCTTCGTTGTCTAAAATGGTTTTTAATTCTTCTACAACCGTATAAGCATCCTCATTTTCAGTGCTGTTGTAGCGTTGTTGATAATAGCCGTCAACGGTATTGCTGCGATTTTTAAAGATATAACGCTGTGCAATTAAGACGGCTTTGGATAATAGTTCGGTATTTTCCTGATAGTTTATTTCTAATACTCCGGTAATAAAGAGTTTTCCACATAAAGCCTGCGCCAAGGTTGTCTTTCCACTGCCTGATGCTCCGGTGATTGCGAGGTTTTCATTTTTATTTAAGGCAAATGAAATAGCCTCCAAAGCAAACCCGCCCGGTTGCTTCGCTACTATATTTTTTGCTATAATGCTCGCCTTTGCCATTATGCTTTTATTGCTTTTATACGTAAACGCTGATAGTCGGCGTGCCAGGTATTATTCCTAAAGTTATGGGGCCGTAATTGTTCAACTGCTCTATTTATAACTGTTTCCGCTTGTTCGGAAGAGATGCCTTTAAAGAAAAAATTGCCAAACATTTCTATCCAGTTTTTCATTCCGTCTAGTCCCGAAAGTCTGGTAGGTCTTTCAAAATGATGTGCTAATTCTACCCGGAATCCCTGTTTTTCTAATAAAGATGTATAGGCGCTCAAAGAAGGGAAGTACCAAAAATCAGTTGGAATTTTTTCCATTAATCCCTCTGCTTTCATGGCTGTTTTTATTGCATCGGTGATACTTTTGACATTGCCTTTTCCACCCATTTCCAAAATCAAACGGCCCCCGGATTTTAAATTGTTGAAGATGCAGGTTATTGCCGCCTCATATTCAGTAACCCAATGCAGTGCGGCGTTGGAGAAAATGGCATCAAATTTATCTTCAAAAGAGAAATTTGATGCATCTGCAACCTCAAAAGCTATTTCAGGATACGCAGCTTTTGCCTTTTCTATCATTTCAGGGGAAGCGTCTATACCAATTACTTCTGCTCCCGACTCTGAAATGTCTTTAGTTAAAGTACCTGTGCCACAACCCAAATCTAAAATACGTTCACCGGGTTTTGGTTGAAGAAGCCCTATGAGGTCCTCACCATATTGTGCAACAAAACTGTGTTTGTTGTCATATAATTCTGCGTTCCATTTTATTTCAGGCATATAAAAAAAATTAGGCTTGTGTTTTTTCAAATGCGGTAATTTCTTCTCGCATATTTAATAGATAATCGATATCATCAAATCCATTTAACATACAAGTCTTTTTGTATTGATTGATGTCGAATCCTTCTTGCTCACCCGTTGCCAGTATTTTAATGTATTGTTCTTCCAGGTTGATTTCAATTTCTGCATTTGTGTCATGATGAATGGCGTCAAATAATTTTTGCAGAAAGGCTTCACTCACTTGCACGGGCAGCAAGAAATTGTTCAGTGCATTATTTTTAAATATATCTGCGAAGAAGCTCGATACAACTGCATCGAAACCATAATCTTTGATTGCCCAGGCTGCATGTTCTCGGGAGGAACCACAGCCAAAATTTTTCCCAGCAACTAAAAT
>NZ_JBNQGD010000015.1:0-1339 GCF_050436765.1 Arachidicoccus sp.
AATATAATATTAATTGTAGATACAGCTAGGTTTATTTTTTTGCAATAATATCATACAAACTCACTCCAGGTGGTGCATGGCTGTCGTCAATTCGTGTATTGATACGTCAGGTTAAGTCCAGAAACGAATGTAACCCTTAAATCTTGTTTAATAGGTAAAATCTATTTATATATTTATAAATGTTTTATTTCAATTTAGATTACCACTTATGAAAAGTTTGTGGAAGGTAAGGATATGTCAAGTCGTTATGCCCTTAATGAAATGGGCTATCCATATGGTACAATGATAATTACAATAAGTTACTACACTTTATAGTGGGCGTTAATCTATGAAAAGTTATCTGAAGTTCGGATTAGCGTCTGTAACTTGACGATATGAAGATGGAATAGCTAGTAATCGCTTCTCACAACGAAGCGGTGAATAAGTACGGATCTGTGTACAGACTGCCCGTCAAACGCTTAAAGAAGGTTATGATGGAATTTATCGGGATTATTGATAGTTTATTTTTTTAGAATATTATTTTTTAATATTTTTTCTATTTTTAATTGATAAAGATATTATATTCATTAATGAGTGTTAAGTCGTAACAAGGTAAGCGTGCCGGAAGGAGTGCTTGATAAGATATTAATATTTTTTGGTAGCTCAATCGGTAGAGCAATCCGCTCATAACGGAGTGGTTACTGGTTCAAGTCCAGTCCAAAGTATTCCTCCTTAGCTTAACGGTTAAAGCTGCATATTTGTAATATGAGGATTACAGGTTCAAGTCCTGTAGGAGGCTTACTGGTAGCTCAATCGGTAGAGCAACTATTTTACACATAGAAGGTTAAAGGTTCAATTCCTTTCCAGTATATTAACTTTTATATCTGCTAGTTATAATTGGTTAAAATAGGCGGCTGTTAACCGTTCAGTTAAAGGTTCGAATCCTTTGCAGGTCAGAAGTGAATTTATAATAATATAATTATAAATTATTGTGGTTTTATAAAAATAAAAATGACTTTGAATATAAATTAATAAATATTTTAAGAATTTATTTTTTTAACCTGTAGTGACAATTTGGTAGAACGTCGATTTTGCATGTCGAATGTTATGGGTTCAAATCCCATCAGGTCTAAAAAGGGGATGTAGTTTAACGGTAGAACAATTGTCTTCAAAATAATTAGAATGGGTTCAAATCCTGTCATCCTCAAAATCATCTTGTAGTTTAATAGGCAAAACATAATTCTGCGAAAATTAAAACATAGGTTCGATCCCTATCAAGATTAAGGAAGTAGTTTAATTGGTAAAACTTAATATTGTGATTATTAGATTAAGGGTCAAGTCCCTTCTTTCGCCTTTCTAC
>NZ_JBNQGD010000016.1:0-4419 GCF_050436765.1 Arachidicoccus sp.
TCTCAATGGGTCGCAATACAAAGTGATGAGATTGGAGGCCTTGCAAAATAGTGGAAATATTAATCCCTACAATGGCTCAGTACAACCGTTGTTAAATGACCCTACTTATCAATTTTATCAATATTATAATTCGAATACAGATTGGTTATCTTATTTAAGACAGACTGGAGTAACACAAACAGATAACCTTTCTGTTAATGGAGGCGGGGACGCCTTACACTATAATTTTAGTACTTCTTACACGGATAATAAAGGATCAATGATTAATACGGGATTTGGTAGGTTTACCGGTCGCTTGAACTTAGATTATAAGGTTTCAGACAAACTTCATTTTTCAGCGAATATTGCCTTTACTAGAAGTAAAGTGAATAATTACGCAAATTATGGATCAGGAAACGTATATTATTTGGCTTTAACTAAGAACCCTAGCATGCCCGTCTATAATGTAGACTTGCAAACAGGCGAACCGCTTCCGGGATATTTGTCTCAAAATGGTATTCAATATGGAAAAAATAATCCTGTTGCATTTGCGAAGACAGTTACTAATGATGCCTTTAGCACAGATTTGAAACCTAATATGAGGTTAGTTTATAACATTGTTAAAGGTCTAACATTTACGAATAATACTTCTTTGGATTTTATTGGCGAAGATGGATTTTTATACTTGCCATCGGAAGCCACCGGGCTTATTTGGAACGATGCTAATTTTAACCGGATAGATACAAGAGATTATGAAAGGTCACAGACGGTAGTAGATAATCTCTTAACTTATAGTAATAATCATAACAAATTAAACACAATATTTTTATTAGGAAATACATTTAATTCTTTTAAATCTAATCAATTGATTGAAAGAGGGTATGCAAATCCTACCAGTCAAATACAAACCTTGAGCGGACCTGCACGTATCGGCCAGTTAAATTCTAATGATCAGACGGAAAACATACTTTCCTTTTTTGCTCAGGCTAACCTAATTTATAATAGCCATTATGGGCTTAATTTTGTCATAAGAAGAGACGGATCATCCAAGTTTGGGGGAGCCAATAAATATGGAAACTTCCCTTCAGTCGGAGGTTATTGGAGGGTTTCAGACGAGTCATTTATGAAAAATCATTTCAAGGCTGTCTCTAACTTTAAAATCAGAGCTACTTGGGGAGATCTTGGAAATAGTGGGATCCCAAATTATGCGTACATAAGCCAATTTACTTCAGGTGCCAACTACATGGGAGAGTCTGGTATTTATCAAACGAATCCTGCTCTTAATACCCTTCGTTGGGAAACAAGTGAAAGTACAGATCTAGGTTTTGACTTAGGTTTATTCGATGATCGGATAACAGCAGTTTTTGACTGGTATAATAAGGAGAATAAAAATCTTTTATATAATCTATCCCTACCTTCCTCAAGTGGTATAAATGGAAGCATATACACAAATATTGGTAACATCGCCAATAAAGGCTTAGAACTTGATGTAGATGCCGAAATACTTCGTCCTAAAGATCCGAATGGTTTTTCCTGGGATGTGGACCTTAATATTGCTCACAATAAAAATAAAGTACTGTCATTGCCTGGCGGGACCATTACCTTTTCAAATAACGCGTATGCAGGTTTTACTTCTCAGGTTAAGCAAGGTGATCCATTGGGAACTTATTATGGACTTAAATACCTAGGCGTATATGCAACAGATGCTGATGCCGTGGTTAAAGATGCTAACGGGAATATCGTCTATAATACAAACGGCACACCTAAGAGAATGCTTTTGGGCTCAGCCACAGGTGAGCCTTTAATGGGCGGAGATGCTATTTATGAGGACTATAATCATGACGGTATTATTGATGATCAGGATAAAGTTAAAATTGGGGATGCGAATCCATTGTTCTTTGGCGGGCTAAACAATGATTTTAATTATAAGGGTTTCGGTATTAAGCTCTTTATTCAATTTCAATATGGTAACGATGTAATAAATGGACTAAAATATTTTCTGGAAAGAATGACTTCTACCGATAACCAAGCCGCTTCAGTATTACGTCGTTGGAGAAAGCAAGGAGATGTAACCAATATTCCTCGAGCCATTGATTCAGATAATAGAAATTCTCAGGCTTCTAGTCGATGGGTGGAAGATGGTTCTTATGCTAGATTAAAATTTATCACTTTCACTTATAGATTGCCAACAGAATTTGTTCACAAATTGAAATTTAGATCTGTCGATGCATTTTTTACAATGAATAATTTTTATACCTGGACAAAATATACTGGGGCAGACCCTGAAATTGCTATTAACGGAGATCCCTCTTTTATAGGGGTTGACCAAGGTCTTACACCTCAGACTAAAGGATATACTTTAGGTTGTAATATCAGATTCTAATTCAAAAATTTATCCTTTTAAAAGACAACAAAATGAATAATTTAATTAATAGACGGATTGCACCAATTATAGGCATTATTTTGTTATTATCAGTTGTGAGTGGGTGTAAAAAATTTTTAAACCAGGCACCTGAAAATTCAATTACAAAAGATAATTTTTTTAAAACTAAGTCTGATGCCGAAACTTCAATTATTAGTTGCTATGACGCCTTACAAGCATGTACTTCACAGTTTTTAAATTGGGGAGAATTTCGAGGAGATTTGATAACATCCAACGGAAATAATAATGTCACTTATCCTTACTACGAATATATGGATAACACGCTTCCGGTTTCAAATTGGAGCGTCGTTTATACATTAATTGGACGGGTAAATACAGTTATTGAAAATGTTCCAGATATTTTAAAGTACGATAATGATTTTACAAAAGAAGAGAGTAACCAGATTATAGCCGAGGCCTTATTCCTTAGATCTTTGGCCTATTTTTATTTAGTGAGAACGTTTAAAGACGTACCGCTTGTTTTACAAGCACCAAGTAATGACCGCGTAGATTTCTTCCTCCCTAAAACATCAGCAGATTCAGTCCTGGATCAGGTAGAGAAGGATCTTGATACAGCAGAAAAATATGTTCCTATTCAGTATAGTTCAAATGCTTTAACTCGCGGAAGAGCTACTAAGGGTGCCGTGAATGCATTGCAGGCTGATGTTTATTTATGGCGTGATAAATATACTCTGGCTATAGATGCTGCTCAAAAAGTAATTGATAATAAAGGATTATATAATCTAGTTCCAGGAAATGACTGGTTCACCATTTTTAGTCTAAAAAATTCCGGCGAAAGTATTTTTGAAGTCGAATATGACGCCTCCATTGGTGAGACAAATGGCTTGATTGGAACGGTAGGGAACTTTTCCGCCAGTCAGACATTAACGGATTATTTTAAAAATGACGAAGGTGAAGATAATGTTTCAGGCGTTCGGGGGTTAAACAAAACTTATATCTCTGGAAATTCTTTTTGGAAATATTCCGGTTTAAATTCATCTAGTTCCACCAATGTATCTCGTTCTACAAATGATCCAAATTTTATTGTCTATCGACTTTCAGGTATAATGTTGCTTCAAGCCGAAGCTTTAGTGAATGTTAGCGACGGTGACAGTATTATGGATAGGCAAAAAGCGCTTAATATTTTAGATACCATCCGTGCACGCGGTGCAGTAGATATTTATGATTATTTAGATGGACATACCCCTAAAGGTTTATTAATGAATTTAATTTTAAAGGAGAGAGCAATGGAACTTGCCACCGAAGGGAAGAGGTGGTTTGATCTTGTGAGGGTAGGTAAAAGGGACAATTATGCAAATGCAGATCTGTTGATCAATAACGTGGTTCAATCCAGGAATGTGGGTATTCGTGCTCAAATAAAAAGCAGAATTGTTGACCCGAGGAGTTGGTATATGCCGATTTATCAAGATGAATTAAATAAAAATCCTAAACTGAAGCAAAACCCATATTATAGCACGGGTAATTAGAACAAAATTTTACATCTATATTAATATATAAAGATTATGAAAAGCTATTTCAAGAAAAGGAGTGTTAAACGAGCTATTATGGGGTTGTTTATTATTGCCCTTCTAGTGGCCTGTATGCAATCTTGTAAAAGAGATTTGAGCCTTTCTTATCAGGTCCAAGATAGGCAAATGTTGATGTTTGATATGTTGAAACAGGATACAAGTATGACTTTTGCTGTTGCTGCATTGGAAAAAGCAAAAAAAATAGTATTTGATTCTGCCAATGACCGCATGGATACCCTTAAACTTTCTACGGCTTTGGATTCTTATGGACCTTATACATTCTTTGCGCCAAATAATGATGCATTTAGAAAATTCTTTGCAGTTCAAGGTAAAAAAGGACTTGATGATTTTACCGATTCTGCAATATATGCCATAATGAATTACCATATTCTACCGACTAGTTTGAAAGCGGAAGATTTTACACAGGGACCTCAAGCGACGAGTACGGGAGCCGGTGACTATATCAGTATCGATATCTCTAAAGGATAT
>NZ_JBNQGD010000017.1:0-4655 GCF_050436765.1 Arachidicoccus sp.
CAATTAGCTCAATTCCGCTCCTTTGGCGATGTAATTCCTGATTAATGAGATTAAAAACCTGAGTGTCGCGTTGCATCTGTATTATTTTAGATAATATTTTATTGAAATTTGGGTGTGAAATTACTACATTCGCAGCACATAGTTTATGTCACTAAAAATTATTTTAATATTTAACCGAGAATATTGCAGTAATTGATAAAGACTATGGTCAAAAGAACAGTACGAATTAATGAAAGCAATAATACCCGTAGCGGGCACCGGAGCCAAACTGCGCCCTCATACATATACCCAACCCAAGGCCTTACTACCTTTGGCCGGTAAAACTATCTTAAGCTTTATTGTGGATCAGCTTACCCTTGCAGGCATTGATGAATTTATATTTATCATCGGCTATTTGGGTGAAAAAATTCAAGAATATGTTTCACAAGACTATCCCGATCTAAAATGCCATTATGTTTTTCAATCAGAACGGCAAGGTACAGGTCAAGCTATCGCACTTACTAAAGATTTGGTTGGCAACGAAGAGGTCTTGATAGTGATGGGAGACACCATCTGCGATTTTGATGTTCAGGAAGTATTAAGCAGTCCCTACTCTATGATTGGCATTCAAAAAGTAGATGATCCTCGGGGATTTGGCGTAGCCGAATTAGATGCCGCCGGCTTTGTAACTCAATTGATTGAAAAGCCAAGAATACCTATGAGTAATACGGCACTTGTAGGTTTTTATAAGATTAAGGAGACGGCCACCATGTATGAGTGCCTATCACATATTTTTTCAGAAAAAATTACCACCGAAGGACAGTATCATCTCACAGATGCTCTTCAATGCATGATTAAGCGTGGCAGTAAAATAAAAACATTTAAAGTAAAACATTGGTACGACTGTGGCCGCAAAGAAACATTATTGGAGACCAATGCGTTGTTACTTAAAAAAATAGGCAACTCCATTCATGCTTCGGCACAAATTGAGAACTCCATCATTATTCCACCTGTGAGTGTTGGTGCTGGAAGCAAATTAATCAACACTATTATTGGACCACACGCTTCCATAGGAGCCAACACTTCAATAGACCAATCGGTCGTACGGGACTGTATTATCGGTTCTTTTTCCAATTTGCACGAAGTTGTCTTAGACAATTCGCTTATTGGCAATGATGCAAGTGTTAAGGGACTAAGCAGGAATTTAAACATTGGTGATAATACCGAGATTGATTTTGGTTGAAAAATTTAGGAAAATCTAAATTCATTGGCGATGAGACAGATAAAAATATCGAAACTCAACAGGTTTTTATTGTTGCTCACCATCGTTAAATTCATTCTCCCCTTTTTGCTACAAAGTAGTGTTTACGAGCCACATAGAGATGAGCTGTTGTATCTGGCGGAGGCACATCACATGGCTTGGGGTTTTATGGAAGCGCCACCGTTACTTTCTGTTTTTGCCTGGCTTACGAATCTTTTTGGTGGCGGAATGTTTTGGATAAAATTTTGGCCTTCTCTATTTGGTGCATTTACGTTTATACTTACTGGGAAAATTATTTTATCACTTGGCGGAAAATGGTTTGCACTGTTGATCACATTTTTTGCTTTTGTTATGGGCGCTTTTTTGCGGACGCATTATTTATTTCAACCCGGCTTTCTGGAAATATTTTTTTGTACTGCAATTGCGTTCAGCCTTATTCGTTTTTCCGAAACAGGTAAGAATAACTGGCTCTACGCAATGGGTTCCAGCATTGGACTTGGAATGATGAGCAAATATTCCGTGGCATTTTTTGTAGTCGGCATTTTATTTGGGTTGTTGGTAACATCGCAACGAAAAATTTTAAAAAACAAACATCTTTATTTTGCATTATTACTTGCGTTGCTCATTTTCCTTCCGAATCTAATTTGGCAATCGTTACATCATTTTCCTGTAGTGTATCATATGAAGGAATTGCAACAGACACAATTGCAATACACCAATCCCATCAGCTTTTTGACTGATCAGTTAATGATGAATCTGGCTTGCATTTTTGTGTGGATGGCAGGGCTCATTTACCTCCTTTTCTTTCGCAACGCAAAACAGTACCGCTTCATAGGTTGGGCTTATATTTTTGTAATCATTTTGTTGTTGCTCGGTCGCGGAAAAAGTTATTATTCATTGGGCGCATATCCCGTCTTGTTTGCCTTTGGTGCATATCATTTAGAAAAGTTTAGCTCGGGAAAACGAATGTTTCTGCGCTACATTTTTGTTGCATTTATTTTGTTCATTGGATATTATTCTGTACCCATTTTGTTGCCAATTTTCAAACCGGAAAAGCTTGCAGCATTTTATCAAAAACATCATTTGGAAAAAACCGGCGCTTTAAAATGGGAAGATTTACAAAACCATCCATTGCCCCAAGATTTTGCCGATATGCTGGGTTGGGAAGAAATGGCTAAAAAGACAGCAAAAGCGTACAATTCACTCGACGATAACGAAAAGAAAAGTACCATAATATTTTGTGACAATTATGGACAAGCCGGAGCCCTTAACTATTATGCCCATAAATACAACCTGCCGCAGACGTATAGCGACAATGCCAGTTTCTTGTATTGGTTACCAGATTCCGAACACTTTGAGAATGTGGTGCTAATAACAGGTGATGAACAGGAAATGCAGCATCCATTCATCAAAGAATTTCAGTCCGCGGTATTGAAAGATAGTATTACTAACTTTTATGCAAGAGAAAAAGGCAGTTTAATTATTGTATTAAGGGGCCCCAATGCAGATTTTAGAAAATCTTTTAAAGAGAAAATAAACAAGGATAAAGCGAAAGCAAGTTGGTAATTTTTTCACTTTCTAAATAGGAGTCACCTATTTTTCTTAAAATCCTACTAATTTTATAGATTTCACCTTGCATTGATTAATTTTGCTTTCTAAATACAATAAACCACGCTCATATTTGTAATGGAAGACTCTTTTAATAAACATATCTTGGGTAAACAGCAACAAGTAGAAGCTGTGCCGCCCAATGAAATCATTGCCTCTTGGGCCACGAAAGTATTACGATTATTATATCCTGAACAATCAAAAAAACATTATTTCTCTGTTGCCGATATCGAAGAGGCATTTGTACAACTAGAAGAAAATTTAGTAGAAATATTAAATCAAACCAAGGCCTGCACACAATGCAATAATGAAACAGTTGCTAAAAAATTCTTTCAAAGAATACCTGAATTATATCAACTACTCAATAAAGATGCTTCTGCTATTTTAAGTGGCGACCCAGCATCTAAAAGTGAGTTTGAAGTGATTCGCGCATATCCCGGCTTTCAAGCAATTTCCTTTTATAGAATAGCCCATGAATTATTACAATTAGAGGTCCCTTTGCTCCCACGCATTCTTACAGAATATGCGCATTCACATACAGGCATTGATATTCATCCGGCCGCCAAAATAGGCGAATACTTTTTTATAGACCATGGCACGGGCATTGTGATTGGCGAAACGACCATTATCGGCCATCACGTAAAATTGTACCAGGGTGTTACACTCGGTGCAATGAGCGTCGCCAAAGAAATGGTAGATGTCAAACGACATCCGACGGTCGAAGACCATGTAGTTATATATTCCAGTGCAACGATCTTAGGCGGAGATACTGTTATTGGGCACCACAGCATTATCGGCGGGAACGTATGGCTCACCAAAAGTGTACCACCAAACTCTACCGTTTATCATAAACCACTGATCGAAGTAATTGAAAATAAAATAATACTTTAAATTTATATAATGGCTACTATATTAGATTTTATAGGCAATACTCCTTTGACAGAGCTCAAAAAAATAAATCCAAATCCGCAGGTAAAGATATTTGCTAAGTTAGAAGGCAACAATCCCGGAGGAAGTATTAAAGACCGGGCAGCATTTAACATGATTGACAGCGCCATAAAACGCGGAGATATTAAAACGGGGACAAAACTTATTGAAGCCACAAGCGGCAATACGGGAATTGCCTTGGCGATGATTGCTCAGACACTTGGTTTAGAAATAGAACTGGTAATGCCTGCCAATTCTACGCGCGAACGCACGCTTACAATGGAAGCCTATGGGGCAAAGGTTACGCTGTTAGATGGCATTGAAGCCTGCAGAGACTACGCAGAAAATAAAAGTGAGAAAGATGGCTATTTTCTATTGAATCAATTTGCCAACCCTGACAATTATTTAGCCCATTACAAAACTACCGGCCCCGAAATATGGGAAGAAACGGAAAGAAAAATAACACATTTTGTAAGTGCGATGGGCACTACAGGAACCATTATGGGCGTGTCCAAATTTTTAAAAGAACAAGAATCCTCCGTCCAAATAATAGGCTGCCAGCCTACAGAAGGTTCATCGATACCAGGTATTCGCCGTTGGCCTAAAGAATATTTACCCAAAATATTTGATCCAAGTAGAGTGGATCGTATTATGGATGTTTCACAAGGGGATGCTACAGATACAACACAGGCACTGGCAAGAAAAGAAGCGCTTTTTGTCGGAATGAGTAGCGGCGGCGCAGCAACAGCAGCCTTACGCTTAGCAAAAGAATTAACTTCGGGCGTCATTGTTTTTATTGTCTGCGATCGTGGCGACCGGTATTTAAGTAGTGATTTATTTGGATAAAACGCGCAATAAAATGCCTGTGACTCCCCGATAG
>NZ_JBNQGD010000018.1:0-1084 GCF_050436765.1 Arachidicoccus sp.
AACATTGGGGCAAATCTAGAGAAGTTTATACATTTCTTTGTAAGATGAAGTCAGCCAAAAACCTCTCAGCAAAGCTTCATTATGATGCATGACTTGTAATGAATCGGCTTGGAGAATTTTATTTTTGTATTCCTCAACCATTAGAGATAGTAGTGTAAAAATGTTCGTTTGAGGACAGCCACATTTTATTAATAAAGAAAGCCATTTTAGAGCCATTTTTAGATACCCCAGATACCCCCATTTTTAATAATAAGAAAAAAAAATTTTGCGTTTGAGGACACCCCCAATTTTCCAAAATTTTAATAATAAAAAAGCCCAACGAACGAGAATATTTGAGGACACAAAATAACCGGATGAAAATAACCGGATGAAACCCATTTTTGATCCAAACGCAAAACCAAAGCATTTTCTAATAGTAAAAAAGAATTTATAGTAAATTTTGATCGAAACGTCTCTCTAAGATGTAAATTTATTAATACCCAACATGTTATATTTATAATCCCACTATGAAGCAAAGCATGTATGTAAGATATAGTATACAAATAGCCTCCCAAAATCATACGTAGCGGCGTAGGTAGCAAGAGAGAATAAGCATGAAGAGGAGCATAGTGACGATAAATGTGCATTCGATAGGAGAATAAGTATGAATTGGCAAAGCCCTTTAGGGTGACGCCAATGAATACGCATTCGACAGGAGAAAAAATATAGCAGGAATATGAGCAAAGCCCTTTAGGGTTGAAGCGAATATGGATGCAATATTTTTTCGACTATAAGCTACCCAAATGTATGCTATATATGAGGCAAATAGGTAAATAAGAAAATGTAGCAGAGCGATCTAAAGTATAAATTTTTGATACCGGCCTGTCTTATTTAATCCAAACGCAAAACCAAAGCATTCATAATGACTTTTTCTGAGCAGTGTGAAGAAAAAGATTTGAACAAACCGGTACAATATATAAAGGAACGAAGATGACCAAAGTAATCAATAACATTGCAATCTTCCTTGCTGAATCCCCCGAATGGGTGGAAAACTGGATTAATGCTCCGGTAAAAAAGAAGAGTATCAGCCAAAAACTCCAAGTCC
>NZ_JBNQGD010000019.1:0-7779 GCF_050436765.1 Arachidicoccus sp.
CACTTACAAGCGATAATAATTACATTACCATAGAAAAAGGCGCTAAAGATGGCATAGAAAAAGATATGGCAGTAATGGGAACCAACGGTATCGTTGGTCACGTTGTATCGGTAAGTGCCCATTATAGTATTGTAATGAGTTTGCTTAACCATAATAGCCGGGTAAGTGCAATGCTTAAAAATAGTAATGTTCCCGGTATCGTAGAATGGCAGGGGAAAAGGGTGAATGTGTTGCAGTTAAATAATATTCCTAAAAGCAGTAAAGTCAAGCGTGGTGATACCGTTTTAACGAGTAACCTGTCGGGAAATTTCCCGGAAGGATTAATGGTGGGCCGTGTCTTGGATATACTGCCCAAAGATGCAGCTAGCAACTATTATAGCATTTCAATTTCCAGCAGTACCAATTTTTATACACTACAGTATGTATATGTCATTAAAAATAAATTTTTACAAGAGCAAAGAAATCTAGAAACAACAGCACCTAAGTAGTATGAGCGTATTGATGAAAAACATATTGCGATTTATTTTCTTTATTCTGGTACAGATTTTTGTACTCGATAAAGTGCCATTTATACATCAGTACATCAAGCCGTCCGTCTACTTTTTGTTCATACTATGGTTACCTTTTGGGCTCTCCAGGGTAAGTTTGATGGTTATTGCTTTTCTATTCGGACTCACTTTAGATTATTTTGCCGGTACTCCGGGTCTGCACTCTGCACCCTGTGTACTGATTGCTTATCTAAGACCTTTCCTTTTGAATATTGTTATTCAGCAGCAGAAAACAGGCGTTACCTATTCTGATCCCAGTGCTAAAAGTATAGGAATTGGCCCCTATGTAATCTATATAGTATCTCTCACACTTGTATATCACATCTATCTCACTTTTATTGAGTGGATGGAATTTGGTGATTTTTTATTCTTCCTTGGGAAAGTTTTAGCATCAAGCGCAGTGAGCCTAATTTTAATATTCATTACAGAAATTTTATTCTTCCGTAAAGTGAAGTTTAAGACAAATGCGGCTTAAGAAAGCATATTAAAAGGACACACCTGTGATAAATAATTTATAGTTGCATAAGTAATGTAATTAGGTCTGGCATATTGACTATTTTTGTTTTACGATTTTTCTATCCCTTTTATTGCAAAGAATGGCTATACAAAATAATAATCAATCGCGCAGCAGAATCATTCTTGGAATTTTTGTTGTCGTTTTTATCGTTATCGTTGCACAATTGCTCAATCTTCAATTGTTTTCTCCAAAGTATCGGTTGCAGGCAGAGAATAATGCCATATTTCGCAAAGTGGTTTATCCGGATCGTGGTATTATTTACGATAGAAAGGGGAAGGCTATTTTGGACAATATGATTAATTATGATTTGGTGGTAACGCCTTCTGAAGCGCGAAAAGGGGTTGATACAATGACCCTTTGTACGATCTTGGGGATTGATACTGCAGAATATAGAAAGCGTATAATTACAGCTATTGTTAAAAATGGCAGATACAAATCCAGCACTTTTGAGCCTTTGCTTACCCCTGAATTATTAGCAAGGTTAAACGAAAATATATACAGATTTCCTGGTTTTGAACTGCAAGAACGACCGGTACGGACTTATCCTTATAATGTAGGGGCCAACTTTTTGGGGAGATTGGGCGAAGTGTCATCCAAATTTCTGAAAAGTCATCCGGACGAAGGCTATCAATCGGGTGACTATATAGGTATTGCCGGCCTTGAAAGCTCTTATGAAAAAGTTTTAATGGGGCAGCGTGGCGTACAACGTTTTATGAGAGATAATCGTGCGCGCATCCAGGGGCCTTATGAAAATGGTGATTTTGACACAGTGGCAATTGCCGGAAGAAATCTATACTCAAGTATTGATATAAGTGTACAAGCTTTAGGGGAAAAAATGTTTCAGGGTAAGATTGGCGCTGCCGTCGCTATCAATCCAAAAACCGGCGGTATCATTGCCATGGTCACCGCACCTAGTTATAATCCTAATGACCTCTCACCAAGTGAATACAGAAAACATATCGGCTTCCTTATTTTAGATACTAGCCGTCCCATGTATAATCGCGCTATTGCGGGTATGTATCCTCCGGGCTCTACTTATAAGCCTATAGGCGCCTTAATAGCATTAGATGAGGGTGTAATTACACCTTCCTATGGTTATGATTGCCGGGGTGCTTATTATGCTTGCGGTAAAAAGGTACGTTGCGATGAAAGTTGGGCCGGGCATGCGGCAGATTTAAAACTTGCCATAGCTAATTCTTGTAATTCCTATTTCTGTAATGTATTTCGAATGACCGTAGACAATCCTAAGTATGGTTCTCCAAGAAAAGGGTATGCCAGGTGGCGCACCTATATGCATGGTTTTGGGCTCGGAACGACGCTGGGTGTAGATATACCGGGAGAGAAAGGCGGCAACGTACCTGATACAACTGAGTATAATCATGATTATGGTAACCGGTGGGTCTCTTGCAATATGATGACGATGGGTATCGGACAGGATAGAATGTTATTGACACCCTTACAGTCAGCTAACGAAGCTTGCATCATTGCCAATAAGGGCTGGTATTATACGCCACATTTTATTGACAGTATTGAGTCTCAAACAGAGGCAGATACGACCTATCTGGCGAGGTATAAAGTAAAACACCAGCATTTGCATATTAGTGATGCGGATTATCTGGCAGTACAAGCGGGTATGGAAGATGTTACTGAAGTTGGTACAGCATCTAATGTAAAAATACCGGGTATAAAATATGCTGCAAAAACGGGTACCGCACAAGTACCTAATTTAAAAAACCTGGCTGTTTTTATTGCTTATGCGCCTGCAGACAATCCTAAAATCGCTATTGCGGTATATGTAGAAAATGCTGGATATGGTTCTACCTGGGCGGCCCCTATTGCTGCGCATATGATGGAAAAATATTTAAATGATACGCTTACCGCCGAAACGCAGGCGGATGTTGACAGATTGGCAAAAATAAATTTATTCCCCCATCAAATATTTGACTGGCGCAGGAAACAAGATTCCGCCCGCGCGCAAAGAATGCGTGAAGAGGCAAGAAAGCAAGACTCTTCTGCTACGGCGAAGACAGAAAATACTAAAGCCGTAAAAACGGCAAAAGGTGAAACCCGTAAAGGAAACCCTCCTGTTTCAACGTTTAAGAGCGATTGGCTTTCTGCAATATTGCCCGATTGGACATGGGGAGTAAAGAAAGATAAAATGGTAAAAAGATAAATATGAATCAACCGGAAAAACTGGCGAAGGGAATCGACTGGTTCGTTGTTTTTTTATACGCGACGTTGTTGTGTACCGGCATACTTTGCATTTTTATGGTGGAGTATAATCCCGATCCCAACGTAAACTCACTTACTGCTTTTTTTTCGGGGAAAACAGAATATAGTAAACAACTTATTTTTTCCGGCGTTTGTGCTTTGCTCGCTATTTTTATTTTACTCAGTGATAGTAAATTGTATACGGCTTTTGCAAATCTCTCTTATTTATTCGGCATCATATTGATGTTTGCCACCTTTGTTGTCGGTAAAGATATTAATGGATCTAAAAGTTGGATTCCAATGGGCGGTGGTTTTAACTTGCAACCGGCGCAGTTATGCGTCATATTTACTTCATTGGCCTTATCTAAATACCTCTCGATGCAAGATTTGGATTTTACGAAAGTAAAATCGCAAGTTATTGCGGTGGCTATCGCCCTGTTTCCTGCAATGCTGTCCATATTGCAAAATGAAACAGGAATGGCGTTGGTTTATTTTGGCATTTTTAATCTAATGATTACAGAACGCTTGCCTGGATCGATATTATTAGTAGGGTTTTCGTTTGGTGTTTTGGTAGTAGCCACTTTAATCATGGAGCCCAATACGTTAGCCGTTATACTCACCATTATTGCGGCTATTGCTATTTATATTCTTCGGAAAAAGATAAAAAGAAGCCGAAGCCTGCTGGTGTTTATTTTATTTATATGGGCGGGATGTGTGGGTATACAGCGCTTTGCGGTCCCTTATATTTTTAATAATGTTTTTCAATGTTATCAGTCTTCCCGTATTTATGCCATGGTGGGAAAGGTCTATGACTGTGGTCAAAATCGTAGTACTCTTAAGCGCGAAGAGGATAATAAAAAGTTCGTAAAACCCGATGATTATAATGTGCGTCAAAGCAAGATTGCTATTGGCTCGGGCGGATTGTTGGGTCGTGGCTTTTTAAAGGGCACACAAACGCGCGGTAAATATGTGCCGGAACAACAAACTGATTTTGTTTTTACTTCTATTGGCGAAGCATTTGGGTTTATAGGTAGTTTTGCATTTTTAATGCTCTATTTGTTGTTGTTATTCCGAATTGTAAAAATTGCCGAACGACAGCGAAGTGTTTTTTCCAGAGTGTATGCTTATTGCGTAGCAAGTATATTGTTATTACATATTACTATCAACGTATGTATGGCCGTTGGGTTATTTCCCGTGGTGGGCATTCCGTTGCCAATGATAAGTTATGGGGGATCGTCTTTAGTTACTTTCACAATACTTATCTTTATCCTTGTTCGACTAGATGCCGACAGACAAATGATATTGCGCTAATTCCTAGAATTTAAATAATTGATTGGATGGATAATAATAAATATTTTTCCCTTAACAAGCTTTTCAACGCTCAGAAGACACATCCGCTTTTACACGTAAATCCAACCGATAATGCATTGAGGGTAGATGCAGAAAAGTCCTTGATTACTGTTTTTCAATATGATGAAAATTCGGTGGAAGAGTTTAAGCTGGACAATATTGGCGATTGTGTAAAATATAAAGCCGCTGATAAAAATATCTGGATAAATGTAGAAGGATTAAGGCGAGAAGATGTAAGAGCCATTTGCAGGGATTTTAATATACATTTATTAATCGAAGAGGACATTTTAAGTGTAGGGCAGCGACCCAAAACCGACTTGTTTGAGGATTTCGTCTTTTGTTTACTATATATGCTTTCTTATAGTCATGACAACGATTTGTTAGACAAAGAACAAATCTCATTGATTTTGGGGAAAAACTTTGTACTTACATTCCAGGAGGAGCCTGATCGAGATGCGTTTGGCAAAGTACGTGCAAAGTTAAAAAACCTGCGGAACAAACAATTGCAACAGTATGGGTGTGATTTTTTATATTACGCGTTAATCGACGCTATCGTTGATGATTATTTTATAGCAATGGATGTATTTGGCGAGAAAATTGAGCTGGCTGAAGAACAGCTTGTGAAGGCCAGTTCAAAAGTCAGTATGTCTTATCTTCTTTTTCTAAGAAAAGAATTACTACTTCTGCGTCGTTCCATCTATCCTGCTCGCGATGCGATTAGTAGTATTAACAAAAATGAGAATGATTTATTCTCTAAGAAGACACTACGCTATCTTAAAGATATTTACGACCATATCTTGCAGGCGACGGAAATGGTAGAGAACTATAGAGAAGGCATGGCCAACTTACAAGATCTGCATTTAAATCAAGCCAATCTGAAGATGAATGAGTCTATGAAGATTATGGCGATTGTTACTTGTTTGCTTGCGCCGGCGGCCGTTATTGGCGGTGTCTTTGGGATGAATTTTTCACAAATACCATTTCTACACGACCATTATGGCTTTTATTTTTCTGTGGCAGTAATGCTGTTGATTCCTTTATGGATGGTCTATATTTTTAAGAAAAAGGGCTGGTTTTAGTTTCTGGCAACATTTTCTAAAATTTGCTATTAGCTGTTGATTTGCGAAGGGTTCGATTTTATTTTTTTCTTGATTAAATAGGTAGACTACCATTACTAACAAAATGGGGGTAAACCACTTCAATGCCAAAAACAATAATTAGCTTTGTTGGGTTAATTAAAAGAGTATGCCGCACGAAGCAATTTCGGTTTTTGATATGTTTAAAATAGGCGTTGGCCCTTCCAGTTCTCATACACTGGGACCCTGGCGGGCAGCCATTTATTTTATAGAGTCAATAAAAGAGAAATATGGACTGGAAAATGTAGCGCATATACAAGTGTTGCTATATGGTTCTTTGGCTAAAACAGGTCATGGACACGGTACGGACATTGCGATAAAGATGGGATTGATGCTAGAAGATCCGGAGACGACCGATGTTTCCTTGATAAACGAAAAAATGCAGCAAATAGCTGAACAAAATATACTTGCCCTTGGTGGCATAATGCCTATCACTTTTTGCCCCGGTAAAGATGTTGTTTTTCTCTACAATGAGTCTTTGCCTTTTCACCCCAATGCAATGACGTTTTTGCTCAATCTGAAAAATGGTGAGACTATCAGTGAAACCTGGTATTCTATTGGGGGCGGTTTTGTCGTACAAGAGGGATTATCTCTGCAAGGAACAAAAGAAAATGTGGACCTCCCTTTCCCCATCAATGATGCGCAGGATTTGCTTTTTTGGTGTATTAAAACCGGCATGTCTATTCACGAAGTAGTAATGGAAAACGAGGGAACCTGGCGCAGCGAAGAACAGACAAAAGAAGGCGTATTAAAAATATGGAAAACAATGCGCGAATGCATGTATCGGGGATGTCATACAAAGGGGGAATTACCCGGCGGATTAAAGGTGAAGCGGCGCGCATTTGATTTAAATAAGAAACTTACAAAAGGCGAACTATACAATAACTATGACCAGTGGACTGCGCTTGTTAAAAAGTCAGCCGGTAATTTCAATGCTATATTAGACTGGATTAGTTGTTTTGCATTGGCAGTAAATGAAGAGAATGCCGCTTTTGGCCGCGTAGTTACAGCGCCTACCAACGGTGCTGCGGGAGTAATTCCTGCTGTCTTGCAATACTTTATTCTATTTTGCAACGCAGATGAGGAAGATAAAATTATCCATTTTCTATTAACCGCATCGGAAGTCGGGAGCATCTTTAAAAAGGGAGCTACTATTTCTGCCGCTATGGGCGGCTGTCAGGCGGAAATAGGTGTGTCTTCAGCTATGGCGGCCGCGGCCTTAACGGAAGCATTAGGAGGAACGCAAAAGCAGGCGTTGATGGCTGCAGAGATAGCGATGGAGCATCATTTGGGACTTACTTGCGATCCAATTGGTGGGTTGGTGCAAATACCCTGTATCGAGAGAAATACAATGGGGGCGATTAAGGCTATTACTGCATCGCAATTAGCTTTACAGAGCGCACCGGATTATGCTAAGGTATCTTTGGATAAAGTGGTAAAGACGATGTGGGACACGGCTCTGGATATGAATAGCAAATATAAAGAAACCTCTGATGGAGGGCTGGCCATACATATTCCGTTAGGCTTGAGTGAATGTTGACGTAATTTTTTGTGTAATTATTTTTAAATATTTTGATGAAAAAAAATGCTTTCTTCTTTCTTTTTTTTGTTTTAATAATTGGTGCGATAGTCGCTTGTACCAAAAGCACAGTCGATAATCAATTAAGACCTACTTATTTTCGGTTGGCAAATGTTACTTCCGGAAGGTCTTTCGACATGCAGGTAAATAAAAATGGTTTATTCACCGGTATTTCTTTTGATAGTATAACTCCTTATGCATCCGGTAGCCCTGGTGTATACAATTTAGCCATTAGCGATAATGCAAGTGGTACAGATATATTGAATAGCTATCAGTCCATGCAGAGTGGTGTATATTATACACTCTTTATTGTTCCTGACAGCACATCGGGTGTTCAGCAGCCCAGAACAAGTTTGATTGCCGATAACAACGTTTTGCCGCAATATGATTCGGCTAAAGTACGTTTTCTTAATTTTTCCCCAAATGCGCCTTCGGTTA
>NZ_JBNQGD010000020.1:0-16170 GCF_050436765.1 Arachidicoccus sp.
GCCCCGGATGCTGCGAGGATGCGCGTTTCGCCCCTCCTGTGAGCCAATAAAACCTGCCCGAGACCATTATTGATATGATGCGCACCGGTATGATTAAGATCTTCCCTGTTTAAGTAAATGGTACTACTTAATTGGTCGCTTAACCTTTCAGCAAAATATAATGGAGAAGGGCGTCCCACATAGTCTTTTAATAAATATTGAAACTCCTTTTGAAAAGAAGGTTCATACATTATTTTCAAATATTGGGACTGTAATTCTTTTACATTGGGGTACAACATCTCCGGGATGTAAGCTCCTCCATAGTTTCCATAATACCCGTTTTCGTCTATTTCTATTTTATTCATAATTATTTTTATTACCAATTATTTTCCATCATTTCATTTACATATTGCCGTCTTTGTACCATTTGATCAAAGGTATTTTGAATAATGGACTCAAAAAGTTGATCAATGGCGGAAAGCGTATAAGAAGTCGCATCGCCATAATTTATTATCCTAACTTTACTGCCATCACTATAAAAGATAGTTAATGCCGTAGGAAGTAAATCTTTTGTCAATTGAGGTGGATGATTCAACTTATAATCTTTTTCGGGAACGCTCCGAACTAATGTATCTAATTGCATCCACAAATTTTTGCTCAGTTTAGCCTTCAATAATTGCGGGCTTTTATCGGTAGATTGCTTCGTATAAATAGATAAATCAACTTTTTTCTTGCCATCGTTTTCTAAGACTCCCTCGTGATAAGAACCTGCAAAATCATCTAAAACTTTATATTGCACTTTCGCTATATCCGGTTGTCGAAGCTCTTTATAATAATTAACAAAAGCGTCTATCGGATTCTTGTAAGTCAAAGTGTCTATTGTAATGGGGAGATCTTTATTCTTTTCACTTAAAGCTACCCGCCATCGATAAAGTATTATATATTTTTTCCCATCAATAGTATTGATATTAAAATACGCGGGATATTTCGCTGAATGACTGTCAAGCAAATCCTGTTCGATATATAGATTTCCTGGTTGAGATAAAAATACAATGACTTTAAATGTGGCAGTGGACCAATCACCTGGCTTACGAGCTATATAACCGTTCACAATCAGATCTTCCTTGCCATCATTATTAATATCCTCCTTAACCCATTTAAGGTAATGATTTGTTTCAGAAATTTCCCCCTGTTGCTTTTTGGTCAGATTATAATAAGCGTTCCATTCGTCACCTTGAGTTAAATAAAAATGATGCCACTGAGGTGCTTGTGTTTTAGAATAATTAACTTCTTTAACAAGTCTCAATGCGGCACTGTCTGATTCTACCTCAGACACCTTTAATTGAGAGAAAGCTGTTAAACCAAATAAAAAGAATATCACGATAAGTAAAAACTGTTTCATACATGCATCCGTTTTAAGTCATCTAAAAAGTTATCTATTTTCTCTACATCTTTTATTCCAGGTAATACCTCAAATCGGCTATTTATGTCCAACGAAAATAAGTCTTTCGCTACATTTTGCTTAGTAAATAATAATAAGCTTTCCACGTCTGTTTCTCCAATACCTCCACTCATAAAGAAAGGCTTGTTAATGTCTAGATCCCGTAATATATTCCAATCAAATTTTTTACCGGAACCACCAAAACTTTCCGTATTTGTGTCAAACATAAAATAATCTACCACGTCTAAATAAGGAGTAATTTTATAAAGGACATCGTCATTATTTAGTAATCGAAATGCTTTAATAACAGGAACTCGCTCCGAAATCTTCTCACAAAAAAGAGATGCCTCGTCACCGTGCAACTGGACCATATCCAGTCCACAACTCTCCACAGTATGTAAAATCTCTTCTTCAGAGGCATTAACAAATACACCCACCTTTTTAAAAACGCCTTTAATATGTTTTATTTCTTCTTCAGTTAATTGATTCAATGCATAGCGTGGAGATTTGGGATAAAATATAAAGCCAATAAAATCAACTTTTAATTTATTCAGAGCTTCAATTTGCGCCAGCTGCGTCATTCCGCACACTTTAATTTTCATTTTCCGCCAGCTTTAATTGTTTCGCATAATTTTTAAATGCCTCTCCCGGATTTTCATTTTTCATGAAATTTTCGCCGATTAAAAATCCACTGAAACCAGCTTTGCGTAGTTGTTTTACAACCGCGACATTATCGATACCACTTTCAGCAATGACCAATTTACCTTTAGGCAATTGATTCAAAAGACGAATAGAGTTCTCAATATCGACTTCAAAAGTTTTGAGATTTCGATTGTTTACACCAACCAGATCTACTTCTTCGCATACAGAAACCAATTCATCATCACCGTGAATTTCCAATAAAACCTCTAAAGATAATTTTTTAGCATAAGCGGCTAGTTCTTTTACGCGGCGCGAAGATAAGCAGGCTGCTATCAACAAAATTACGTCGGCGCCAAAAGCGCGTGCCTCCAATATTTGATATTCATCAATCATAAAGTCTTTACGAAGGATGGGGATATTATTTTGTCTCGCAATTATTAAATCCTGCAAACTGCCCCCAAAAAATTTTTCATCCGTCAAAACAGATAAACAACTTGCGCCATTTAGTGTATAATATTTTGTAACGTCAGCTACTTGTGCTGTCGCGTTTATAACACCTCTTGAAGGCGACTGCCGCTTAAATTCTGCAATGATTCCTGTTTTTGATTTATCCAACAAACTACTTTTTAAAGAGATCGGATTTCGTTCAAATCCACTATTTTTCATTAATTCAGATACACTCAGTTCTCGTTTTCGTTGTGTAACTTCTAATCTTTTATGTTCAATTATTTCTTCTAAAATATTTTTCATTATTATTCTCTTGTAAGGTAATATTTCAAATCATCTTCTTTTTTAACTGCAAATCCCATTTTCTTATACAACTCAAATGCAATCTCATTATTTTTCAGAACTTCGAGCGAAACTGATTTTCGACCACTGATAATTTCTTTTAGCAAGTAACTTCCAATTCCTTTTTGCTGAAATTTTTCTATAATGAAAAGACTTTGAATAAATATCCCTCCAGATGTTTCATGTAATTGTAAAAAACCTGCTGTCTCACCATTGAATAAAACAAATTCAACTTCTTCAAAAGGGGTATTTTCCTTCAAAAAATCTTTCTGAACACTTTCATCCCAACCCCAAATTTTCTCCACATACCGCTTTATAGAATCCTCCTTTATTATATACATTCGTTCATAGTCATTCTCAGTTGCGGGAACAAGCTTTATATTTTTCATTGGTTCAGCCCTATTAATTTTTGTAAACTCTGGTATGCTTTTCCACTTTCTAAGCTTTCAACAGCGGCATTAAATGCATCGTCATAGGTTTTATATTTTCCCGTACAATACAAAGCCATTGCTGCATTGGCTATAACTACCGCATTTTGAGACCAAGTTCCCTCGGCTTTGATAATTGTTTTAAACATTTTGGCCGCCTCTTCTAAACTGGTACCTCCAAAAATTGCAGACGCTTCTACCTGTCTTTTCCCCAGTTCTTGGGGAGTGGCTATTCTTTCACCGTTATTTGTAATAATTTTTGCGTCACCAGTTAGGGAAATTTCATCGTAACCGTCGAGACTATGAACAATCGTAAAAGATCTATTTTGTTGTTGTAATAGGTAATTATACATCCTTGCCATTTCTAAATTATATACACCTAAAAGCTGAAATGCGGGTCTAGCAGGATTTACAAGCGGTCCTAGCATATTAAAAAAAGTACGTAGGCCTAAATTTTTACGAATCGGCGCTACTGCTTTTAAGGCAGGATGAAATGCCGGAGCATGCAAAAAACAGATATTCGCTTCATCCAATTCCTTTTTTAACTGAACTTCATCAGCTTTAAAACGATAACCCATTTGCTCCATTACATTAGACGAACCACTTACAGAAGAGGCCCCATAATTACCATGTTTAGCTACTTTCTGCCCGGCTCCAGCTACAATAAAACACGATAATGTTGAAATATTGAAAGTATTTTTTCCATCGCCACCAGTACCAACGATGTCCAATAACTCGTATTGCGAAAGATCTACTTTTATGCACAACTCCAAAAGTGCCTCGCTAAAGCCCTGCAACTCTTCGATCGTAATATTGCGCATTAAAAATACGGTAACAAAAGAAGTAATCTCTGAATCATTGTACATACCCTTGGAAATCTCTATCAGTATTTCTTTTGCTTTTTCGCGCGATAACGTCTTATAATCAAATAAGTATTGTAATATTTTTTTCATTTGTTTGAGCTATGCTTTAGAATAAATTTAATATGCTTTTTTTCCCTTAAAAAGTAAGTCCAAATGAGTGTTTGTCTTTTTCTTCAGAATTTGTAATCACCCAGCTTTTATACAAAAAATGTCTTTCTTACTTAAATACCCTGTGAACAATTCATAACCTGAATAATTATGCTATCTCTCTTCAATGCTATTTATCATGTCTCGGCCTATTTTTTTGTTTCCGAATTTTTTTTCTGCCATCCATCTTCCGATCATAGCGTTTCGTCCTTTATAGCTACTCCTACGGATACCACAATTTTTTATTTAATGCCTCCTCAGAAAGACTGCTCCACTTTCATACTCCGCCGTGATAGATCAATTGTCTGTTTGCGCGTCCTTCAAATCTTTTTTCAGCAGCCACTATCTTTACATGTTCTTTCATATCTATCTAGAAAGCCAATTTCTTAAAATAGTTTCACCATTTGGTGTTAATACACTTTCCGGATGAAATTGCACGCCTTGCACATCATAAGCTCTATGTCGTAGACTCATTATAAATCCATGTTCATCACGAGAAGTGATTTCCAATTTGTCCGAAGGGAAACATTCATCACTGACTACCCAACTGTGATAGCGGCCAATTGTAAAAGTTTGATCCAATCCTTTGAATAAAGGGCTTTGTACATCGGTTTGTGTACAGGTGGTTGCTACTCCGTGAAAAACATCTGTTAAGTTTTTTAAGGTTGCGCCAAATGCTTCTCCGATGGCTTGTTCGCCCAAACATACGCCCAGGATAGATTTAGTGGGTGCATATTCTTTTATTAAATCTAATAAAATGCCCGACTCACAAGGAAGACCCGGACCGGGCGATAAAACAATTTTATCGTATTTATTTACTTCTTCTAAGGCAATTTTATCGTTACGTAACACATCTACTTTTAGCTGTGAAATGCGTTCAATAATATGCACAAGATTGTATGTAAAAGAATCGTAATTATCTAAAACAAGTAATTTCATTATTAGTGTTATATTGAAAGTAATAAATGGATTGAATGTGGGAAATCGATTTAATGCTTGAAAATCTCATTAGCCAATACCAATGCTTGTTTCAGTGCCCCCAACTTATTGTGCACCTCTTGCAATTCATTTTGCGGATTCGATTTTGCCACAATACCGCCACCGGCCTGATAATACAATGTATTGTGTTTGCTCATAAAACTACGGATCATAATGGCATGATTAAAACTTCCATCAAAGCCAACAAAACCAATGGTTCCTGCATAAAAACTTCGCGAATCATTCTCATATTCATCTATCAATTGCATGGCTTTGTATTTCGGAGCACCGCTTAAAGTCCCTGCGGGAAACGTGTTTGCGAGTAAAACAAAAGGATTTGTATCCTCTTTTACCTCTCCGGAAACTTCACTTACAATATGTAAAACATGGGAAAACGAATGAACTTGTTTGAAATAATTCACGTGGACATTTTCACAATTCCGGCTCAAATCATTCCGCGCTAGATCCACTAACATCGTATGTTCAGCACTTTCTTTCGGATCAGCCAATAGTGCTTGTGCTAATTTTTTATCCTCGGCAACATTTCCCGTCCTTTTAAAGGTACCCGCAATAGGGTGTACAACGGCATTTCCTTCTTTGATAATTAATTGCGATTCCGGGCTTGAACCCATTAGCTTATAATCGCCATAATCAAAATAAAATAAATAAGGGGAAGGATTGATACTACGCAAGGTTCTGTAAACATTAAAATCGTCTCCCGTAAACTTCTGCTGAAACCTACGACCTAACACAATTTGAAACACATCACCGCGTAAACAGCTTTTGATACCTTTATCAATCATCTCCAAATGCTGCGCATCTGTTTTATTGGAACTCTCTGATCCACTTAACGCAAATGGGAAAGCAGGTACATCTTTTCTTTGAATTAGCGTTTCTATGGAATCCAAATCACTATCCACGCCGGGCAATATATTTTCGCAAATAAACATTTCACTTTTAAAATGATTAATTACAATTACATATTGATACAAACGATAGCGCATCAATGGAATTTCGCGCGCCGGTTCCTTGTTGGCAGATTTCAATTTTATCGTATCAAAAAACTGTACAGCATTATAAGATGCGTAGCCAAACAAGCCCTGCGCCAATGCAGCAGCCTTTTCCTCACTGATTTGAACATCATACTTTTGCATATAATTCCACAACAAATCAGGGACTTCTAAATGATTATTTATAGCTATTTTTTCTGGCTTATGATTAGGGTATTTTATTTCAATACGACCCAAATCTCCCACTTCAATGCCACCAATAGCATTAATACCGATGATGGACCGGCTGTTTTCTGCAGACTGATATTCTGAACTTTCGAGCAAAACGGTATCTCTAAATCTATCACGCAATCGCAAGTAAATACCTACTGGCGTATAGATATCCGAGAGCATCTTTTTGCAACGCGTTTCTAATTTTATTTTATGCATCCTATTTACTGTTTTGAAATTTCTTATTAAAGAAAAAGCCCCAACGAACTTAATCGCCGAGGCTTGAATATTTTGTTATTTTAACTGCATTATTTATTTAGTAAAAACACACGATGTTATTCAAACATACCCGACGTAGAGTTTGCTTGCCACCACCAATGAATATTTACCTTCTTTAAAAACATACAACAAAGGTAATTGCTTTTTGCAAACATGAAAAAATATTTTTTTGAAAATGTCAGAAAAATCGAAAATATCTTTCGAATTAATTAGGTGCGACTTATATTATTTAGCGGTACTAATTGCCCATTTATATAATGTACGCATTTCATTTCTCTTTAAACTCAGATGTGACGATATTTGCCATTTTCTCTTTTATCTCGAATGTGCAAATCATCTTCACATCTATTTCTCATTTATTATGGAAATAACATATAAAAAACTGACATCATATAATTACCCAAATCAAATAAGAATTATCATTGTTCAAAGTTCATTATTAATTTTTAGAACTTGTTGCTTATGATTCATAAATTTGCCACTTAACGAAAAACTAAGAATATGTCTTCATTTGAAGTAATTGGTGGCAAGAAATTGCACGGAAGTATTGAACCGCAAGGAGCAAAAAACGAAGCTTTGCAAGTTATTTCGGCTGTATTATTAACGTCCGAAGAAGTATTAATAAAAAACATACCCAATATATTAGACGTCAATCTACTTATAGAACTGCTCCAGGAAATGGGCGTAAAAGTAAATCGTATAGATACTCATACTTGTAAGTTCAAGGCAGACAATATCAACGTAGATTATATTTCATCGAAAGCTTTTCGTGAAAAAGGCAGCAAACTACGCGGCAGTCTAATGCTTGCCGGCCCTATGTTATCAAGATTTAAAAAGGCTTTTATCCCCAAACCAGGCGGCGACAAAATTGGCCGTCGTGGAGTCGACACTCATATAATTGGCTTCCAGAAATTAGGTGCAGATTTCTTTTATAATAAAGAAACCTTCTGCTTGGAGTTTACTACTACCGGGTTGAAAGGGACTGATATGATGCTGGACGAGCCTTCAGTTACCGGTACGGCAAACGTTGTGATGGCAGCGGTATTGGCAAAAGGGAAAACAGAAATTTATAATGCAGCCTGCGAGCCATATATTCAGCAACTGTGTAGAATGCTTAACAGAATGGGTGCGAAAATTTCCGGTGTCGGCAGCAATCTGCTTTTAGTAGAAGGCGTAGAAAGTCTGGCAGGGACAGACCATACTATGTTGCCGGACATGATTGAAATAGGCAGTTTTATAGGGCTGGCTGCAATGACACAAAGTGAAATTACCATTAAGAATGCCGGCATAAAACACCTTGGAGTAATTCCAGAAAAGTTTGCCAAGCTGGGCATAAAAATGGATTTCGAGCAAGACGATATACACATTCAACAGCAAGACCACTATGAAATAAACACTTTTATGGATGGTGGTATTCTAACCATTTACGACAATCCTTGGCCTGGTTTCACACCAGATTTGTTGAGTATTATTTTGGTTACGGCCATTCAAGCAAAAGGAAGTTTGCTTGTACACCAAAAAATGTTTGAAAGCCGTTTGTTCTTTACAGATAAACTAATTGATATGGGCGCACAAATAATTCTCTGTGACCCCCACCGTGCAACGGTTATAGGCCTTGACAGAAAATATAAACTGCGCGGCATTACCATGACCAGCCCAGATATTCGCGCTGGGCAGGCTTTGCTAATTGCAGCATTAAGCGCTGAAGGAACCAGTATTATTCAGAATATAGAACAAATAGATAGAGGATATCAGAATATTGATACGCGATTAAATGCCTTGGGCGCTTCTATCAGGCGAATTTAAAGAAAATTGGCATGCAGAGAATAACACCACTTTAAAAGCAAAGAACGACCAGAAGATGACTTAATCTTTTATTTTCTCTATTGAGAAAATTGTAGGAACATAAAGAAGCCTTCCTGGTGCCATGTTCCTACTTTATAAAAAAATACAAGTATTAAAAAATGACAAATATAGAAACACTATCTAAGGTAATTACGGAAAGAAGAAGTATAAAACCACAAAATTTCAATGGAAAAAAAATAGAAAAAACAACTATTGATCAAATATTAATGTTGGCAGACTGGGCACCTACGCACGGCCATACGGAGCCTTGGCGCTTTGTGGTAATGGCCAATGATGCTGTAAAGAGATTTTGCCAGGATCACGCCGAGATGTATAAAAACAATACGCCGGAAGAAAATTTCTTAAAAGCCACTTATGAAAAACTTTACAATCAGGGTAACTCCACTTCTCATATAATTGCAGTGTTTTCAAAACGTGGCGAGAAACCCAATATACAGGTAAAAGAAGAGATATGCGCAACCGCCTGCGCCGTACAAAATATTTTATTAGGGGCTGAATGCCTGGCTATATCCTCCTTCTGGAGTACCGGAGGGCAAATTTTAAAGCCCGCTATGAAAACATATTTCAATTTACTTGAAGCAGATACCATGCTGGGCATTTTATATTTAGGCTATTGTGACGAACCTAAAAGAAATGGCAGCCGCATTACGCCAATGGAGGAAAAAGTAATGTGGTACAATCATTAATGGATTATTCCGTTAATCTGCAGCCTTGATAACGGTTAAAGGGAATGGTACCTTAGATTCCTATATTGATGGTCATCAAAATTGGCTTCGCTACTTTTTATTTTTTTTAAATAATATTAAATAATAATGAACAAAATTATCATCATCACAGCGCCATCGGGGGCCGGAAAAAGCTCTATTGCCCATTATTTATTAGATAAGTATCCGCAGCAATTGGCATTTTCCATTTCGGCGGCGACACGCTTAGCACGTGGCAAAGAGCAAAATGGTGTAGATTATTATTTTATGTCAGTGGAAGAGTTCCAAAATAAAATAGAGGCTAAGGAATTTATAGAATGGGAAATGGTTTACGACGGGAAATATTATGGCACTTTGAAATCAGAGATGGAAAGAATTTGGCAAGCAGGTAAAACGCCTATTTTGGATATTGATATTAAAGGAGCCATGCATATTCAAAAACAATTTCCAAAGGACAGTTTGTCAATTTTCATACAACCTCCTTCCATTGAAGACTTAAGAAAAAGATTGAAAGGACGAAATACAGATACGCCGGAACAAATTGAAACAAGAATCAATAAGGCTTCTTATGAGATTTCATTTAAAGACCATTTTAATGAAATTATTGTAAATGATGATTTGGCAAGAGCCTGTAAAGATACAGAAAAAGCCATTCTAGAATTTATTAAGTCATAAGCGCATATAGTATTAGATTTGTATAACCAAGAATTCGATTCTTCAAATCCCTAACATACATTTTTATGAAAAAAATACTTGTATTTTCTTTGCTTTGCTTTGGCTTGAGTTATGGCTATTCACAATCTATAGATAAAATAATTAATGCCAAAGACGTAGCATCTATTGAAAACGTTTTGGCGTCGGACTCTTTAAGGGGCCGGGCAACTTTCACTAACGACATTGAAAAAGCATCCAATTTTATTGAAAATAGATTTCAAAAAACAGGGCTACTACCTTTCCCCGGAGACAAGAATTTCAGGCAGGAGTTTTTCCTCAGTAAATCTACCAATACGGTGGCTAATGTAACAATTGATGGAACTGTAGTTCCGGATTCTTTAATGGGCGTAATCTCCTTTCAGCCCAAAGTTGATTTAACAGAAAGAGATAGTATAACCGTTGTTAAATTAAGCGCGGGCGATAATATTCGTCAAAAGATCGGCGCAATTTTAAAAAGCAAAGAAAACCTACTCGTTTTAGTAGATAATTCTTTTGAAAGGTATCGTTCAATATTAAGGCACTTGGGGAAAGAGTCTATGACCCCGAAAAGCAATTCTATTGTCTTTATTTTTGGTGCAAATGATGCCAAAACATTTAATATTCATCTCGAAAACAGTGTTGCCCAAAAGCCATTGAATAATGTTGTGGGCATCCTGCCGGGCAAGACATTGCCAAATGAATATGTTATTTTTTCTGCCCACTATGACCACTTAGGGGTAGGTAAAGCAATTAATGGCGATTCTATTTATAATGGAGCAAATGATGATGCGTCTGGCACTACAGCCGTTTTGGAACTGGCAAATTATTTTAAAGTCAAAAACAATAACGCCCGTACGATCGTCTTCGCAACTTTTACAGCAGAAGAAATTGGTGAATTTGGTTCACAATATTTCTCCAAACAATTTGACCCATCAAAAGTTGTGGCCATGTTTAATATTGAAATGATTGGCACAGAAAGTAAATGGGGTAAAAATTCTGCTTATATTACCGGATATGACAAGACAGATATGGGCAAAATATTATGTAAAAACCTGGTAGGTTCAGCTTTCAAATTTTATCCAGACCCTTATACAGATCAAAACCTTTTTTATCGTTCCGATAACGCATCCCTGGCGAAATTGGGCGTTCCGGCACATACCATTTCTACTTCTAAAATGGACAATGAACCCAACTACCACAAAGTAAGTGATGAAATAAGTACCTTAGATATGAACAATATGGCGGAAATAATAAAAGCTATTGCCACAAGTTCAACCTCCATCGTAGACGGAAAAGACACGCCAACGAGAGTTGACACGACACAGTTAAATTAATATTAATGTCATGTAAGAAGGTGCAAAACATTTCGCACCTTTTTACATTTCTATCTGCGTGAACAAACTATATTTTCCACTTAAAGCCGATGTAGATATTCCTTCCCATAACGGGTCCCCAAACCTGAGATGCATCAAAGTGACTGCCAAAAGGATTAGCAGCGTCCAATATTAAAGGGTTTTGACGATAATTGGTTAAATTCTCGACGCCGACATAAATGTTCAAAGCGTCATTCATCAAGCTTTTATTTATCTGCATATTCATCGTCAGGAAAGAAGGTGAATATTTTTCCCCATATTCAAAAGATTGGGGTAACCTTTTTTTGCCTGTCCACTGGGTTGTATAGTTTATAGACCAATTATTCTTTGTAGCATAATTCAAATTCACAAAACCACGGTTGTTGGCAACGAAAGGTTTTGCCTTCAGTGTATGGTCGTACATAGCTTTCACGTCATAAAGACGGTAAGCCAGTCGTACGTTAAAGTTGTGAATGGGTTCATAGTCCAACTGCGCTTGAAAACTATGCGCATAAGATTTCCCCTGAAGATTATAAAAATTAACAGCACCCGGCGTCTCAAAATCTGCTATTACCTGGTTCTTAAAATCAGTATAATAATAATCGACCGAAAAAGTACCTTCTTCATAGTTCAATTTAAATTTCTGTGTAAGATTGACACCCATGTTCCAAGATGTTTCTGGATTAAATGGATAGACATTGCCGCCAAAAGTACTAATGGGCTTGCCATCAATTTCAAGGCTTCGGCTACTTGCCAATAGACCGGCATTTTCAGAAAGAATGTTTGCCGTTCTTTGCGCTCGACCAATAGAAAGTCGAAGTGAAGTCATATTGGTAAGTGCATAGCGAATATGCAGGCGCGGTGTAACAAACGTGCCAAACAAATTATGGTGATCTACGCGCAAACCAGCTACAACATTAAGTTTTGTTAGATAACTGTAGCTGTACTCTGTAAATATACCGGGTACTACTTCTCTCCTGCTAAAGTCAGTATTCACATATTTTTCATCATAATTATCCAACTCAAAACTTGAACCAAATTTTATCACATTATCATCACTATGAAACAATCTGGATTGAAAAATATAATTGGCATAAAAGCTATGTTCCTTCGCATCGTAATTACGTGCGCCATAGAGGCTTTTTTGTTGGTGATAAACACCAGACAATTGCAAGCCCATGCTCTGATAAGGTTTATCAACGTATACTTTGCCGATCTTTGCCCAACCTTCCGCGCGGTTTATATCATTTTGATACCCCCATAGTCCGTCATTTTCGTTTCTTTTATAATTCAATTGCCCCCCGGTTGATTTTAAATAATCCCCTTTGATACCTGCCTGAAACTCCCAACCTTTCGGGCCGAAATAAAACCAGCGGTTCGCACCCACCAAAACAGTCCCAATGGGGCTATCCATAAAACCATCTTTATTATCATCAATTCTTCGCCAATCTGAACGGCCATATAAAAATAGGTTAGAACTTAATCCTTTTTTAAAATGATGATTGTATACCAAATTGCCTTCTGAACGGCCTTGCGTACTTTGGTAGCCATTTAAAATTAGCTTGTATTTGTTAGCCATAAGGGGCATATCGGGCATAAAAGGTTTTATTAGTTCCGTGTTTATTTGCCCGGCAACACCTTCATAACCGTTTACGACACTTCCTGTGCCTTTACTTAATTGAATTCCTTCCAGCCAAGTACCCGGCATAAATGTCAACCCGGTAATAGATGCCAGTCCTCTGGAGGTCGGAATATTTTCTCTTGTAAAAGCCGTATTTGTACCAGATAGTCCCAGCATTTCTATCTGTTTATAGCCACTTACCGCATCAGTATATCCTACATCCACTGATGGCGTTGTTTCAAAGCTTTCGCTAAGATTACAACATGCAGCGCGTAATAATTCACCTTGACCGATTTTCTCCATCTTCATTGCCCCCATTAAACTAATAGAAGTACTATTTGGTTTACTTTTTACATACACATCTTTTAGGTTAGATAAAGGTTGGAGATATAAGAGAAGCGTCGTGCTGTCTCGCGGCACATAACTTGTGTCATTTTTATAACCGCTATAACTTGTAATAAATTGTGCGACTTTCTTGGACAAGACCAAGTTAAATTTGCCGTCTTTCGCTATTACTATACCTGCTTTATTTTTATAGAATTTAATAGTTGCTCCACCCAAAGGAGTCCCACTTATAGCATCTAAAACCATCCCGTGTACTCTGTGGTTTGCGGTATCCTGCGCAGATACTTTACAAACAGAGACAGAAAAGATAAAGCAGCAAGTATAGAAAAAATTTCGTCCAAAACAATTTACTTTACTCATGTGCATTTACTTCTTCTTTATATGCGCAGCAGTTAGGTAATTTTTTATATTCCTCCTGTGTAGCTTTTACCACACCAGCATTGTGACCTGCATGTGCGATACTTTTTTCGATTTTATCTAAAGAGGTTTTGGGGGAATAAACAACAATCAATTGTTTCGTTTGTACATTCCACTCGGCGTGTTTAACACCTTTAATATATGCCGCATTTACAATGCGCTTTTGACATTGTCCACAAATACCGTCTACATGAATCGTATCAGAGGAAATATTGCTCCTCTGTGCAAAAGAATTTGTAGAGATACATAACAATAGCGCCATTGCGCCAATCATCTGTTTCATTATTATATGAATTAAAAATAAAATATTGGGTTTAATAAAAATTAATACACAATATTTTAACCATAATATGTGAAACGCCGAAGGAGTTTATACAAAGGAACTTTTCGCCAGAGATTAGGCGGCGTGTTTGAATAAAAGCTAAGAGGAGTTTGGTTTTTACTAAATAAATCTATGTGTTGAAACCGAGAAATAGCAATTGTTTGAAATGGTAGTTTCAAATAATTACTATAGTCATTTGTTATGAGCTGTCGATCTTTGGAAACCTGCGGATGAATACTTTTTTCAGAACAACATCCGTTGTGCTTCACCGAAATCGCATTGTCACAAAGGCAATTCATTCCATTGTCAGCTTCAAAAATACTAATAGAAACACTTTGAAGCTGACTGCCACAATAGTGCATGTCTACCGAAGCCCCGGAGGTGGTAAACGCATATAGTAGCAGAAAAAATATGGAAACTATCTTTTTCAATGCAACAAAAATACTGTGGTTTTTTGGTAAAAAAAGTTAATTCATTTATTTAGGGATCTATTTTATTTATCTGGCACTACATGTTCGGATGATTTTGCCGTTACCGGGCATTTATTCAGGCAGGCAATCGAGAATAAATGACTAAAACAGCGGGTCCATCCCAAAATTATTTTCCAATGAAATTGAGGATTGAACGGCTTTACAGCATAGTTTTGCAACATGGGAAAAACAAGGCAATCAAAAGCATCTCACTTTTTTTTAAAATTTTTTAAAATTTTAGGAATATCCATTACAGCTATCCTATTGCTTATGTTTTTATTACCCTTGCTTTTTCCGGGGAAAATAACAGCTGAAGTAAAAAGCTTTGCCAATAAAAAGCTGAATGCTGAGCTAAACTTTAGGACGGCAAATCTCTCCTTCTTTAAGCATTTTCCTTCGCTAACCCTCTCTCTAAAGGACTTTTGTTTAAAGGGTTCACCACCCTATGCTCAAGATACCCTGCTAGCTGCAAATAGTATAGGATTGGGTATCAACCTGAAAACTTTAATTTTTGGAGGCCATATAAATATCAATAAAATATACTTAGAAAAAGCATTGATGAATGTAGAGGTAAGCCCTAAAGGGGAAGCCAACTACAACATATATGTATCAAAAGATACCAGTACCTCCCAAAATCCTTCTAATACTTCTTTGCATTTACAACAAATTAATATTTCCAATAGTCACCTTATCTATAGAGATAGTTCAACCAAAATCCTAATTAATTCCGTAGGCTTCAATTACAAAGGAAGCGGCGATTTAGATCAATCTGTTTTTGATTTGCAAACAAATGCAGGCATCGACTCATTTAATTTAAGTTATGACGGAAAACAATATTTAAAAAACAAAAGGGTTCATGCTTCCTTAATTACAAAAATTAATACACATTCACTTTCATTTGTATTTAAAAAAAATGATTTAAAAATAAACAAATTGCCTGTTGACTTTAAAGGCCGCTTTGATTTTTTAAGTGATGGATACAATATGGACTTTACCGTCAAATCCGACAGTAGTCAATTAAACGACCTATTTACAGCACTGCCGCCGGCTTATGTTACTTGGTTGAATAAATCGGAAGTGAAAGGGCTAATTAATTTGCTGTTCACCTTAAAAGGGCAATATATTGCATCTAAAAATATTAAACCCGATATGGCATTTAATATGAATGTTAGACAAGGCTCAATCAATTATAATAAAGCGCCTATTACTTCCTCTAATATTTTTCTTAATTTCCAAACAAAGATGCCAAATTTAGATCCGGAAAAATTGGAAGTTAATTTAGATACTTTATTCTTCAATTTAGGTCCGGATTATGTAAAAGCGGTAGTCCACGCAAAAGGGCTCAACAAGCCCAATGTAGACGCCCATGTAAGTGCCAAGATTGACCTTGAAAGGATGTTTCGTACGTTGGGATACAATAAATTTGATGTGCGTGGAAATTTAGATGCTCACCTTGATTCAAAAGGAGTATATGATTGGCAACACAAACAAATGCCTATCATTAACGGGGCTCTCTCGCTTAAAAACGGATACCTCAATACTAGATATTACCCAGACGACATAACGGATATTAATAAGATACTAGATATCCAAGAATAAACCTAAAGATAAGAT
>NZ_JBNQGD010000021.1:0-13777 GCF_050436765.1 Arachidicoccus sp.
TTTGGGCAAATCTGATGTCCTGCGATACAAAGGGCTTGCCTTTGCCTTCATTAAACCCTTGTGCACTTAAGGCTGCTACATTTTCTAAAGCCGGGCCTTCTCCAAATTGCTTCCAGGGACGGGTGCCGTAAATACTTTCACTGTTTTGCCGCATCCAGGCGCCTATTTCTTCTACGATGGCTCTTTCCTGCTCATCGATGGTTCCGTCGCCTCTTACCGGAATATTGAGTAAGAGATTCCCGTTCTTGCTTACGATATCAACGAGCATTTGGATAACGATTTTAGCGGATTTGTATCCATGTCTGTCATAAATTGTCCGATCGTAATGCCAACCTCCAATGCAGGTATCTGTTTGCCAGGGAAGTGGCTGTATCTCATTGGCCTGGCCGCGTTCTATATCCCATACCATGCATTTTCTTTGCTGCTCATCCAGAATCTTTCCGAAGACCACGGCTTCTAATTGCTTATTCTTTTTAAGATTTTTATTATACAGATGGGCCGCCACTTTTAGTCCTACATCGCTTATTGGCCAGAGCGGAAGCGCCGTATCATCAAAATACATTAAGTCGGGCTCGTATTTATCTATCAATTCGAGGTGGCGTTTTAGAAATTTCTCGCAGTAGGCTTCACTTGGTACGGTGGCGCCATTGCCCCAGTTCCATTGCGTGTTAATCGTACCATTATTCCAACTATTTTTACTTAGTTCGTGGTTTTGTGCATAGAGTTCCTGTGGATCCAGACCTTCCCACCATGTACCTGCGCCATCTTGTTTTGTCAATTTCCCGTCATAGGGTACTGCTTTATAGGCGCCTTCCAGATCGTGGCGTTGTGCCGTTTCGTAAAATAACCATGCGTGTGCAGCGTGTACACTTACACCAAAGGGCAAACCATTCGCTCTTGCTGTCTTTGCCCAACCGCCTATAATATCTTTCTTAGGACCTAGTTTTGTAGCATTCCAACTCTGATAAGTACTGTCAAACAGATCCATATTATCGTGGTGATTGGCCATCCCCATAAAATATTTGGCGCCCGTTTTTTTATATAAGGCTACCAATTCTTCGGGATTCCAGTTCTCTGCTTTCCAATCACGAATAATTTCTTTAAAGCCACTGACAGAAGGATGTCCATATTTTTTAAGGTGTGATTTATATTGCCCTCCTCCTTCTTCATACATCCCTCTGGCGTACCAGTCACCTGCTTCCGGTTGGCATTGGGGTCCCCAATGTGCCCACATACCAAACTTCGCATCTCGGAACCAATCGGGTACTTTGTATTGTGATAAAGAATCCCATGTCGGTTGAAACTTTACGCTCTCTACATTACTTTTACCAAGTAGATTAACTGCCTTTAAATGCTTCGATAAAACAATACCGGGAGCAAGGCTCCCTAAGTACTGCAGCGCCTTTCTTCTTTCCATAGTCAAATATTTTTATTAAACAATCATTGCTTCAAAATAGAGGGACTAGCATCTTCTATTTTTTTATAGTTCCCATTTTAATCAGAATTAATTCACTGATTTTTCATTCACTTCAACCTCTCTAAAGTCACCACTAACACTATACCAGCCAAAATGACAATAAACGAAGTGCTTACATAAACTTCAAAATAGGAAATAAAACCCAAAGTACTCCATATTTTATCATCCTTTGTTAATTCAAAATTGACTAATGCGTATTATAATAATCCTGAGAAATATAGTTGTAAATGAACCAATCGTTGGCATCTTTTACAGCAATAAGCTGCATTGTACTGTCCGTAAGTGATTGGATCCGCATTTTTGCATTCCAGTTAACGACAGTAGGACCTTGAACCCCATCATGAATAACATCAGCACCAAATGTTTGCAGCTGGTTGGTAGCTGCGTACATCATGAAGGTACCTTTTGCAGCACCCAATGCCGGTATTGCCTTATTATTCGAACTAAAATTTGCGTTGCCAATCAAATCAAAAGTCATCGTTCCATAATCAAGCGCTGGACAAATCCAACTATTACCAGACCATCCGGCATCCCATTCCCAACCAGTTCCAGCAAAATAAATGGGCCCTCCAAAGAATTTACTTTTGCCATTGGCATCTAAATCTAATACCCATGTTTTCGATTTACCAAATCCACCTGTGAGGTCCGTCCACATCGGGGTACTCACGGCATTCTGATCCAGCGTGTTAATAGTTACAACCGCAGTATCCGCCTGAACAAATCCACCATCACTCTCAACACCATAGACAAATTTATAGGTTCCGGGAAAAGGAATATTGATGGTGTCTTGTATTCTTTGGGATTGCCCCGAAGGCGTCACCCAAACCGGCGTAACATTGGGGGTTAAACTCGTTAATACAATATCATTGGGGTTGGTTGATGACGGCGCTATCGTGTACTTTAAAGTACTTTTGTCCATTAAAGTCCCTAATTCATATTTCTTGGTACAAGAAGAGAGACCTGTCACCAATCCGAAAAACGCAATTAATATTATGATTTTCATTTCTTTATATTTTTAAGCATTAGAATAATTATTACCAGCCGGCATTTTGCTTTAATACGCCGGATGATAATGTGATCTGATCGTTAGGTATCTGTTGGAATCCGCGCGTTGTTGTAATATTGGCCTGCAATTGAGCAGCTGTTGGCGGCGCAGAGCTATTATCCGTAAACAGAGAAACTGTTGTATTGGCTGCAATGGTAGCAGCTGCAGTAGCGATACCCTGCCGTAATACGTCATAGTAACGGATTCCTTCGCCGACGAATTCTAACCTGCGTTCTGCTAAAATATCTGCCTTAGTGACAGAGGTAACCGGCGTATCGGTAGGGTTTGAACGCTGATGTACCTGATTGAAATAGCTTACAGCATTAGGACTGCCTAATTCTGCGGCCATCAGCAATACATCCGAGTAGCGAATAGAATAATAATCCTGGTATTGACCACTTTGAAAGTTAGGAACGATAGAATTTCCATTAATGTCACTTATTGGGCTGTATTTCTTCAGATAATATCCTGTGTATTCGCGGTTTTTGGATCCATCAGTAAATGCGAGATTTTCATCAGCAATAGAAATAATCGAAGCAAAACGGCGGGCGTCAGTAGCCTTAAAAGCATTCCATAGTTTTGGCTCAACAGTGCATGCACCCCATCCATACTGGTAGGGGTAAACGGTTTGTTCGCGTATTCCTTCCATAACCATCCAGGTATTGCCTGTGACATTTCCGTTATAATTACCACCTGTAGAAGAATACTTAATGGAAAATACCGCTTCCTTATTTGCCGAGCCTGCAAAAGGCACATTTTTACCAATGGAAGCCGCTGGCCACAAAGAATTAAAATCGCTTACCAATCCGTGTCCGCTATGCGCAATCACATCTTCCACCGCCGCCAATGCGGTAGCAGCCGTTTCATTGCCTATTGTAGCTTTTCCATAATATCCTGAATAGAATAAATAAACACGAGCTAATAAAGATTCCGCAGCCCATTTGGTTACCCTTCCAGGATGCGAGGCAGAATAAACGACCGAAGGGAGGCTGTCCGCTCCAAAACGTAAATCGCTCATAATTTGAGCATACGTTAACTCTGGATCGGTTTGCGGTACATTTGCAAGGGTGGGTGTTATTATCAAAGGAACCTTTTCCCATAAACGTACCATATCAAAATAACAGTAAGCACGGATAAATTTTGCTTCTGCTGTGTACTGTATTTTCAACCCTGTACTGTCACCCCAGCTGACCTGATCCATGTTTTGGAGCAGCACGTTACAACGATAGATGGCTTGGTAGTAATTCTTCCACATACCACTAAATATAGAAGCATCCGAAGGGGAAACTTTGGGCGCAAATTCGTCCAGCATTTGAAATCCGAATCCGTCAGAAGCACCCGTGCCACCAAAACAGTTATCCGAAAAGACTTCCGTACAAACAGGGAAAGCCGCTGCCCCGCCGTTATTCCAAATTAAATCTAACCCGTTATAACAACCGACTAGCGCAGTGAAGGCGTCTGCGGGCGTTTTATAATACGAGGAACTGGTTTGTACCGGATTGGTATCTGTGGTTGTTAGAAACTTCTTACAAGAATTGAATGATAGGGCTCCTATAATTGCAATAAATATAATTCTATATTTTTTCATAATGATGTTTTTTAAAAATTAGAAAATAACATTAACGCCCGCCATATAAGTTCTCGGACGAGGATAAAAGCCCAAATCAACACCCTGGCCGAAAGAATAGGCACCACTGGCGTCTGAAGAAGAATAGCCTACTTCGGGATCCATACCATTGTATTTAGTAAAGGTGAAGGCGTTATTCACAGCTATATAGAAGCGGAATTTGCTCAAATATTTACATTTAATAGCTTTTGAGAAATCGTAACCGATGCTAATATTAGAAACTCTTAAATAACTTCCGTCCTGAAGGTATAGATCAGAGAAATCTGTCCAGTTGCTATTATCCTGCGTTACACGAGGTACTTTATTTGACGTCCCCTCTCCATGCCAACGACTCAAAATTTGGGTGGTCCAATTACCATAGGAACTTGAAGGATCCCGATAGCTCTGTGCAATTTTGTTTCCAGCTACTCCATTAGTTGATACCGAGAAATCAAAATTTTTGTAAGCACCGGAAAAACTCAACCCAAACACGTCGTGAGGATTTGGATCACCAATATTTGTTTTATCGTTAGCCGAAATACTACCATCCCCGTTTACATCTACATATTTCAAGTCACCAGGCTGCGCATTCGGCTGAAGCTCTTGTCCCTGCTTATTTTTATAAGCAGCCACATCTGATTCTGATTGAAATACACCGGCAGTTTTATATCCCCAAAAATAACCAATAGGGTTTCCCGCAGAGGCACGGAAAAATTCAGGCGAATTGACATATAAACTGTTCGTAGCACCGTGTATAATTCCGTCAGCTGTTGGGATATCATTGACCAAATTCTTATTATAGGCATAGGAACCTGCAATAGAATAACTAAAATCTTGACCAATATTATTGTTGTAAGATAATTGAAGTTCTATTCCTTTATTGGTAACATTTCCTCCATTAATAAATGGATTTGTAGATACGCCTGCCGTTGCCAGTAATGGTGCAGCAATCAGCCAGTTCTTCGTTAGCTTATTATATAAATCAATACTGACACTTAATTTGTTTTTAAACAATTGCGCATCGATACCTAAATTGGTTTGCTGTGAAGTTTCCCATTTAGTATTTTCCACACCAATTGTCGAAGGGTAGGAGCCATTGGTTAATGTACTGGTGGTATTACTAAAATTATATTGGGCATTGCTTAGGCTGATAAGCGACAGGTAATTGAATGCAGTTATACCATCGTTACCGTTGGAGCCCCAGCTTGCTCTTACTTTAAGAAAGTTCAACCAACTTTTAGCGGGTTGCAAAAAAGATTCATTACTTACTATCCAGCCGGCAGAAAAAGACGGGAAATATCCCCATTGATGACCCGGGGCAAATACGGTGGAACCATCTGCACGCAAGATAGCGGAAGCTAAGTAGGTATCTTTTAGACTATAATTTATGCGACCAAAGAAAGAAGCGGTAGCAGAAACTGCAGTTGCATTTCCATAAAGAGACATACTATTTGTGACAGTTTGCCTATTGGCAGCACTCGTATCAGTACTCATCGAAATCGATGTTACAGTTGAATTACTTAAATAGGCACGTTCAAAAGAATTGAATAAGGTAGACCCTGTATTACTACCTCCCACATAAGAGCCGTGTGAAACGCGAATTGAACTACCACCTAAAACATCAAATTTGCTATCCTTTATTTTAAACAGATAGTTTATCGTATTATCCCAATTCCATGTCAATCCCTGCGAACTGCTCTGGCCAATACTCTCATATAGGTTGTAAGCATAGATAGATAAATTGCCATAAGCCGGTTTATAATTATGGGCTGCCGCAGCATCATATTCCACACCAAAAACCGATTTGATTTTTAAATCTTTAATGGGTTGAAGTTCTGCGTAAACATCCCCTAATAATTTTTGTGATTTTGTATCGTTTTGGCTATTATAGACCATTAATGCATAAGGATTGGACTCTCCGTTGTCCCATGGCCCTCCGTTATATACGGTTGAGTTCATGCTGTTTAAATAGTGACCCGTTGAATCATACATGGCTAACAAAGGACTTGTTGTAAATGCGGCTCTCAGCGTGGTATTGTATATGCCACCATCCGCAATACCTTTTTGATTTATATAAGAAAAAGTAAGATGTTCTCCTACTCTCAAGGCGCCATTATATAATTTACGTTCGGAATTTGTATGGAAATCATAGCGTTGGTAATTGGAAAGATTTGAACCTCCGACAATTCCCCCCTGTTGTGTATAGGATGCACCCAATGAATAAGAGGAAATGTCCGTACCCCCATTAATGCCTATATTAAAATTTTGTGTCGGTACATTAGAAGAAAACATTTGATTTAACCAGTTGGTGCCACTGCCTAAGGCTTCGATTTGCGTTTGTGTAAAAAGAGCCGCTTTCCCCGAATTGAGCGCCGCTTCATTTTGCATAGTAGCATATTGTCTTGCATTCAATAAAGGCGCTTTGCGGGCAACGTTCTGAACACCATAATAAGCATCGAAGGAGACTTGTCCATCTTTTCTACCACTCGATTTCCCACTTTTAGTAGTGATCAAAACAACACCGTTTGCCCCATTAATACCATAAATGGCACTTGATGCAGCGTCCTTTAAGATATCAATAGAAGCAATATCCGAATTGTTCAGATAAGTAATATCGCTCGTGATAACACCGTCTACAACATAGAGCGGGTTCGCATTGCCAATCGTTCCGGCGCCGCGAATATTTACTTTAAACCCACCGCCCGGTTGTCCCGATACAGACGTAATATTAACACCGGCCGCTTGTCCCTGCAAAGCCTGCATGGCATTTGTTGTACTAACTTTTGCAAGATCTGCACCTTTTACCTGAGCAGTAGCGCCGGTCACAAATTTTTTCTGTTGCGCACCATAGCCTATTACAACCACATCATTCAATTGTGCATTTGTTTGTATTAATTTCACAATAACACTACCAGTTTTCCCCACAACGACTTCTGTACTTTGATAACCAATCATAGAAACAAGAAGCACATCTCCGGCAGATGCTTCAATTTTAAATTTCCCCTGTTCATCAGAAGTAGTATATACCGTCGTATTTTTCACATTGATAGTCGCACCGGGAAGTGCTGCTAATGTACCCTGATTGATGATGGTACCGTGAATCTCCATTGCCTGAGCCATTGCCCTACTTCCCACAATCGAAATAGCAAAGATTGTCAGCGAGAAGTACAATCTTAAAAGAACCGATTTGTTTTTTTTCATATTTATCCTTTTATTGTTTGTCTAATTTTTTATTACCAACTTTTTCCCTTCATATATTAAATACTTTCCATCCTTATTATTAAGATCCAAAATCATCGGATGGTCCGGACTTATAAAGTGAAAACGAAATATCCTTTTCTGAAGCATCCCGCTAAACATCCCTTCCCGATTGCCAACGGTAACTGTTTTTGTGGCCTCATTGTATTTTATCGGAATGACAGAATATGCGCCTTTCTCATAATTATAATTCGTTCCTTCATCTTCATATAAATTAAATGACGCGTCCGCTCCTGTGTATACGTTAAAAGTGATGGTATCCGCTTTCTTCTCAGCGGTATATTGTAAAGCGGGACCAAAAGGGATAATAGAGCCTGCCTTTACAAAAATGGGCATCCTTTCATAAGGCGCACCAGCAACAACTCTTTGCCCGCCGGCCAACCATTTTCCCGAATACAAATCATACCAGCCGGCACATTGAGGAAGATAAACGGCCCTGCTTCGCGCCTTATATTTATATACGGGATTAATCATAAGCGAAGGACCAAACATATACTGATCACCAATATTTAGAACAGCTGTATCACCAGCAAAATCCATGACTAGTCCACGCATGATGGTGTAATTATTAAAATAAGTAGCCCCGGCCAAAGAATAGATATAAGGAAGTAAACGGTAGCGCAGTTTGTCGTAGTAGAGAAAACTTTTGTAAGCAGGATGATTTTCCGGAGCGACATTGAATATTTCGCGATAGGGAAACTGGCCGTGCGACCGGAACAACGGAACAAACGCCCCAAATTGCGACCAACGTGTTAGTAATTCTCTCCATTCCGCCAGTGATGCCGCATTGGGCTTCTCAAATTTGGACGGCACCACAAATCCTCCGATATCCATTGTCCAGTAAGGCACACCTGACATGGAAAAATTCACACCGGCAGTAATTTGCTTTCTCATATCGTCCCAAGTTGAGCCGATGTCGCCACTCCAAATCGCAGCAGCATATCGTTGTGACCCGGCAAAACCAGATCTGGTAAGCAAAAATACTCTTTGATTGGGATTGGTCGAACGCTGCCCTTCGTAAATACCTCTTGCATTTTCTAAAGGATAGGCGTTCAAATATTCAGCTGAACTCCCTAAAGCCGTGGGGGTCATTTCTAATTTTCTCCGTCTGGGTCCCACATTGGATAAAATGTCTGGTTCACTTGCATCCATCCACCAGGCGTCAATTCCTTTGCTATAGAGTTTTTTATCTATCAGATCCCAAAACCCCTTTCGCGCGTTTATATTAAAAGCATCATAAAATGTAGAGACGTATCCTTTGCCAATCCAATCCTTTTGTCTGTCAGCAATATTTCTTTTGTACAGCCAGCCATTCTTATCAAATTTCTTATAGGCAGCAATTCCTTCGTAGAATTTCGGCCAAACAGAAATCATTATATGTGCCTTATACTTTTTGTGCAGAATACTTATCATGCTATCTGGAGAAGGGAACCGAGCTTTATCAAATTCCTGGCTACCCCATTGTGATTCACGCCAGTAATTCCAGTCCAGCACAATATTATCAATAGGAATCTTTCTTTTACGAAACTCGTCCATGGTGGAAAGGATCTCATTTTCCGTCTTATACCTTTCCCTGCTTTGCCAAAAACCAAAAGCCCATTTTGGCATTATGGTCGCTTTGCCAGTCAAATACCTATAACCAGAAATGACGCTATCCATATTATCGCCATAAACAAAATAATAATCAATTTGTTTCCCGGCCTCGGAAGAGAATCCAAAAGAATTCAGCTGCGCTTTCGTAAGAGGCTCCTGCCATTTTATCGACAGGTAAGATTCGCTTCCCTCGGGTATCCATTCTATACGGATGGGAATTTTTTCTCCTTTTTCAAATTCCACAGGAAGCTCTGCAAATGCAGGATTCCAAGCCTTTCGCCATTGGTTTAATACCAGCTTGCCTGCTAACCAGACCTTCAGAGACCCACCAAAAGTAAAATGAAGCTGGTATAAGCCATTCAGGTCGCTCGCTATGCTTCCCGACCAAATAACCATCCCCGATTCCGGAGTAAATCCCAGGGGAAATTGTTTTTTTGAATCGCCCAAATAAGCCATATTTATATCAGATTCCGGTCTTTGAACAACTATATTTTCCGGCTTATTTTTATTGTTAGCATAAGATGCCGTGAGCCAACCTTGTTCTCCGGTTTTTGAAAAAAGTTTTAAAGAATTCAATTGGTGGAATGGTCTGATATCTCCGGCTGTCGTAATCGAATAATTATCCCATAGAATACCATAATTATTTTTAGAAATAAGAAAAGGAACAGCTACTTGTGAATTATTCTGGAAAAAGGTCACTTGTTGTCCTTTGTAATTCATTATGCCTTCCTGATGTTGTCCCAATCCATACCAATTGTCATCTGAAGAAGTCTGGAACTTTTGCGTAAGCTTAAATAGCCTTTGTCCGTCAAAAACATTTGGACGAAAAGTATTTCTATCAATAGGTGCGGCGCTTAATATTTTTGTGCCATTTAACTGCTCAAAACTGACCTTCCCCGATCTGCGATTAACGATGGCGATCAACCTTTTAGTTGTAAGTGTCACATCATCTTTAGAGGGGACTACATCCCAAGAGATATTCGTGTTCTTCTTATAGACGGTAATGAGGCTCTGCGTCGGTACCATCTTTTTACAAGGAGACTCCATCACTCTTATAATATCGTCGCAGACAACTTCAAGTTGAACGGCATGAGTGGTGCCTGTATAGGTGGAATCGGTATAGACAATAATACCATCAGCTAGCTTAAGATAAGAGGGCGTTTGCGCCAATAAGGCACTAACTGTAAAAACAAATAGGGAAATAAATATTAAAGCACGAATTTTCATAAACAGTAAACTATTATTTGATTCAATGCTGTAAAACTATTGTTATTTAGCTTTTTCTTAGGTAGTGCGATGTTACAAATGAAGGCATCAAATGTTGCAATTGGTTGATTTTAAGGGCCTTTAATATCATTATTGTCCCTTTTTCCTTTTGAATGCCGGTTTTTTGCATCTATAGGTGAAGCTGGAGAAGCTTTTTCATTCACTTCAAAAAAGTAAGCAATGCTATTGCTTTTCAACAAAAGATTATGTCATTATGACAAAGGGCAAATGCCTGTCGTAACAAAAGTAAGGGGTATAAAATGCCACTCAAGTAACCTTCCAGTAGCGCACAGTCTTTAGTCCAATCCTGGTACGGCCGAAGCGTGTTGGCAACCTGCCGGTTAAATATCCTTATTTTTTTGGTCTGATAAATATTGGGTAGGTGTTACTTTAAATTCTTCTTTAAAGCATTTGCTGAAAATCTTTGGGTTATTAAAGCCTACTTCGTAGGCAATTTCCGCAATAGACATTCCGCTTTTCTTTAATAATTGGGCTGCCCTTTTTAAGCGAATTAAACGGATAAATTCTACCGGTGGCCGGCCAGTAAGTGAAAGAATTTTTCTATATAGGGTAACGCGATTCATAAACATGGCCTGGCTAAACTCCTCTACTGAGAAATCCGGGTCGTCTAAATGTTTTTCAACAACTTCTAAGGCTTGTTTGAGAAATTTTTCATCAACTGGCGTAATGGTAATTTCACTGGGGTTTACTTCAATTTGCTTTTGAAATCTCCTTTGCAATAATTTTTGTTGTGCCATTAAATTCCTAATGCGTGAAGCCAAAATCTCAAAAGTAAAAGGCTTAGTAACGAAATCATTTGCGCCGGCTTTTAACCCTTCTAATTCTTTTTCTTCACTTCCAATCGCTGTAAGAAGTATTACAGGAATATGGGCTGTAAGCGTTTCCGTTTTAATTTTCTTGACTAATTCAATCCCATCCATGAGCGGCATCATAATGTCGCTAACGACAAGATCTGGGTTGCCTATTTTAATTTTCGTCCAGCCTTCTATTCCGTTGACTGCTTCCTCAATATGGTATTGTTCCTTTAGATTGTCTTTTAGATAAAACCTCAGATCATCATTATCCTCTACTATTAAAATCTTTTTCTTTTTAGAAGCTTTCGGATCCATTTTCAAATCAGGTTCCTCCAAGTCATTCAACATAATAGGATTGACAACAACGCGCACCGGTGCTTCAAATACTTTTTTTGCCGGGAGCAATACGGTAAAACAAGTACCTTTTTCGAGCTCACTTTTCACAGAAATAGTCCCGTTGTGCAGCTTTACAAACTCCTTTGTAATGGCTAATCCTATTCCGGTACCCTGGTTTACCATGCTTTCGGGTACATCGGTTTGAAAGAAACGTTCGAAGACTCTTTCCAACTTATCGCCGGGAATGCCAATCCCGTCATCTTGCACTTTTATGCTAAAAGTCCCCTCTGTTTCACTATTTTCTAAAGGTTTATAATTAAGCTCTATACTTACCCGCCCGTTGTTATGTGTATATTTAAAGGCATTTGAAAGTAGATTAAATAGAATCTTTTCTATTTTGTCTTTATCAAAATAAATCTCCAAACTATCTACATTGGAAGCGTAGCAGAATTGAATCTTCTTCTTTTCTGCAATATCCAGAAAGGACAAACTAATCTCTTTACAGAACACGATAATATCGCCGATGGAAAGGTGAAGTTTTATTTCCTGTACTTCCATTTTTCGGAAGTCCAGTAACTGGTTCACCAGATTAAGTAAACGCTTTGCGTTGCGCTGCACCAGACTCAGCTGACCACGCTGCTCTTCATCAGTTGTTTGGTTAATAATCTTATCTAGCGGCGCGATGACCAAACTTAACGGCGTTCGAAATTCATGACTTACATTGGTAAAAAACTTCGTTTTTAACTGCTCAAGAGAATGAATACGCTCTGCTTCTTTACGTTGATGCGCCAATTCATAACGCATGTGTATTCTTTCTAAAGAAATGCGTCGGATTAAAAAGAATATGCCCCCGGCTATTAATAAGTAAATTATATAGGCAACATTCGTTCTCCAAAAGGGTGGTTCAATCATCACCTTCAGTTCTTTTACAGCACTCCAGGAACCATCACTTTTCAAAACCTTCAACTTAAAGGTATAGCTGCCGGGATCCAGGTTGGTAAAGGTAGCCATTCGTTGACCATCGTCTGCATATAACCAGTCTGCATTAAAACCTGCCAACATATAGGCATATTTTTCCTGATTGCTGTGGGTAAAGTCGAGTGAGGCAAAGGAAATGGAAAAAACGTTTTCCTTATATTTCAGATGAATGCTTTTAAGTCGAAGTAAAGATTTTGACAGTAGTACCCGACCATCCACTATTTCACCAGGTGAAATATTTTTGTTAAGAATCTTTAATTCTGTGAAGACAATTTTAGGTTTGTAAACAGATTTATTATTTGCGGAAGGATCAATGATATTAAATCCGGAGGGTCCTCCAAAAATTAATTTTCCATCGCTCAGCCTAAGAGCAGCATTATTATTAAATTCCTGATTTTGCAGATTATTCATTTCGTCATAGTTGATGACAGAAAGAACCATTCTGCTCCCTTTTTGTTTTGGAATAGCATTGCACAAGCCGTTTGGCGTTGAAATCCAAAGTGTTTGATGCGCATCTTCCAAAAGATTCATTATCATATTATCCGGCAGTCCGTCTGACATAGTGAAGGTTTGAAATCCGTTGGTTTGGTCATTAAACAAATTCAGCCCTTCACGTGTGCCTACCCACATTCTACCCTTGCTATCTTCTAAAAGAGAGATAATATTATTATTACTTAAGCTATTTTTTTTCGTTGAATGTTGGTATACGACCCATTGCTTTCTTTTTTTAAGAAAAACAGCAACGCCGTTATCGGTTCCCACCCATAAATTTCCTTTTCTATCCTGAAGAATTTTGAAAATAACATTAGAGGGCAATGTTTCGGGATTGTTTTGATAATGATTAAAGTTATTTCTCTTCCTATCAAAAAGATCTAACCCGCCGCCTAAAGTACCTATCCACAAATTCTGCTCCTGGTCTTCAAAAATATCCCAGATATTATCATCTGCTAAGCTCGCCGGATCCTTATCGTTATGTCGATAATGTGTAAACTTTTTCCCGTCGAAACTATTTAGCCCCCCAAAGTAAGTACCAGCCCAGAGTATCCCATTATGATCAATACAAAGACTTATAATCACATTACTGCTGATGCTGTTGATGTCATTAGCTTTATGAAGATATTGTTTAAATGAATTGTTTTTTCTGTTGAAATAGATCAGACCACCCCCATTTGTTCCAATCCAAATATTTCCGAATCTGTCTTCTACAAATTTGTTCACATCATCATAAGGAAGACTATTTACATTTGACTCCTGATGATGGTAAAGCGGAAATTGAACAATATTGCTGTTTAAATAATTTACGCCTTGTTTATAGGTTCCTAACCAAATTATCCCACTATTATCCTTATAAATTTTGACAATCGAATTCTGGCTAAGGCTTTTGGCATCATCGGGATCATTTA
>NZ_JBNQGD010000022.1:0-28200 GCF_050436765.1 Arachidicoccus sp.
CCACGTATAATCAGCGTTTCAGAGGTTTTTTTTCAATTTGCTGTCAAACTCAAGATAAGTCTGTAAAATTACAATTAATATTTACCCCTGAAATATTTTTACAGCAGAAAATCATTCCCAATAAAAAATCCGAAGTAGTCAATGCTTCGGATTTTCTATTTCTTTTTTTAAGTACCATCAAAACTTATAGCCAATACCCAGTGTAGCCGTGCTAGGTGTCAATTTATTATATTCCGTAGTAGCATTTTTATTAGCTTGCCCCAGGAAAGGATTATAACGTAAATCAAGAAATAGACCTTGAAATATATAGTAGGTAGCACCCACTGCCAATCCGACCTGAAAAGATTTAATTTGATCGGATATATTGTTAGTAACAGTCTTCAAGCTGTTTCCGTCATATTGAGATTGTGTCGCACCAATGCAGAAATTAAACGTAGGACCCGCATTCAAACTAAATTTGGGCCTGACAAAATATTCTGCCAACAATGGGACCGATAAATAATCCAAATGATTTTTATAATCATCATAACCAGTGTTGGAAACGGTAAAATTATTGGTCATATATAAAGCCTCTAATTGCAGTTTAAATTTATTGCCAGCCGAATTAGGAGACATTTCCACGAATCCTCCGCCCCAAAAACCAGCTTTTGGTGTAAGTTTAGTGTCTAAAGTATTAGGCACTTGCAAAGCAGTTAGGGAATAATCTGCTCCTAATTTTAGACCATACCTAAAGCTTGTTTGAGCGAAAATACCAGTTGAAGCGAAAATCATTAAGCAGAAAAGAATTTTTTTCATAAATAAATATTTATGCAAAAAGAATATCTTTTCGCTAATAAAAATCAAAATCGCAAAACTTTCACACAATGACAACGCTTTGGTATAAGTCGAGCCAAAATTTTATACATTTATAAAAATAATAAGTCGTACAATATTTTGTTGTGCATTCGAATCGATTAGTCCCTATAGGTGAAATAACCGCACAAACTACTTATCTCTTCAAGGCTCAAATTAAGGAGGCTCAAAAAATTAAAATCTCCACAACATCCATGGGGAGAGTGAGAAAATGTGTAAGACGCAATTAGAGCTTATTGGGGGATTTTGCTCACCACCTGAGAATTCCAATCATTGCTTTTGCTAACGGAGATTTTAAGCAAACCGCTCTACTGCAAATGCAGAAATATCAACACTTGTTTTCTGGTTCTCCAATAGTTCGGATACAATCAAACCCGTAGCGGCACCCAGACTCAACCCCAAATGCGAATGGCCCGTGGCGACTACTAAATTTTCCCATTTTTTTGTTCTACCTAAATATGGCATACCGTCTCCTGAAACAGGTCGAAAACCACTCCATATTTGGTCTTTGATTGCGTCATGAGCAACACTTATATCGGGGAAAAAGTCATGAATAGCCTCCAGAATACCTATTACGCGATTGAATTTAGGAGGAGTATTGGGAGAAGTTATTTCCATTGTTCCACCAAAGCGAACTTTGTCTCCCATAGGCGTGAATGCGCAACGCCCCTCAAATAAAAGACCAGGATGAATCAGTTTGTATTTTTCATCCAAAACGGGGACGGTCACAGAATAGCCACGCCCCGCCACTAAAGGCATTTTTAAATTTAGTTGATGAGCAATAGCTCCGCTCCACGAACCAGCTGCTAACACAAATGCATCTGCTTCGTAGAATGCTCCGGAACTACCAACACATTTAATCTTATGATTTTTTACCTGGACTTGCGTTACTTCGGTATTGGCAATTAAGGTCACTCCCAATTCTTTAAGCTCTTTAATGAGCCCACGCATTAATTTCCCCGGATCCAAATGCCCATCGCACTTATAATAAATAGAACCTAGCGCATCCACAGCCGTGTGAGGTTCTAAAGACTGCAATTCTTCTTTGTCAATCAATGCAACATCCAAACCAAGCTTTTGACCAAAAGCCACGACACCCGCGCATTCTTCTTTGCCCTTTTTGGTTTTAAAAATTTCCAGCATGCCATTTTGCTGATAGGCCATATCTATTTCATCGCGCCAATTTGTTTCATATTCATGCTGGCTCAAAAGGCCTATATCACGCAATGGAATGCCGTGTTTAACCACATTTCTTGCAGTAGCACTTTTTAAGAAACTCAACCCCCAATTAATCAAATCCTTATTCAATCTAGGTTGGATATAAAAAGGACTTTTGGAATCCATCATCCATTTTAACCCTTGGCGGGCGATACCCGGCGTAGCCAACTGAATATAATGGCTCGGACAAACAAAACCAGCATTTCCATAAGAACAATTATCTGTAAAGTCACCTTTATCTAAAACAGTTACCTGCCATCCAGCTTTAGCTAGATATCTTGCAGAAGAAAGGCCACTAATTCCGCCTCCTATAATTACTACTTTGTCCATTTAAATTAGATTAAAATTTAGATTACCGAAAACCCATAAGCAAAAGGATCATCATCTGGATCAATAGTGATGGTGTTATGACCATACACTCTTGCCCAACCTTCAATACCCGGCCTTACAGCCGGCTTACCGACAACCGTAGTTTCTTCTTCAATCGTGCCTATAAACTTTGAACCAATTATACTTTCGTGAATAAATTGTTCACCTTTTTTCAGCAAACCCTTGCTGTACCATTGTGCAATACGAGCTGAAGTACCCGTTCCGCAAGGGCTACGGTCGATAGCTTTTTCTCCATAAAACACAGCATTGCGTGCCGTAGAGCTAGCATCCAATACCGCACCTGTCCATAAAATATGGTGCACCCCATTGATAGTCGGATCCTCAGGATGAACAAACTGATATCTTTCATTAATCAATTTTCGCAATTCCCGCGCCCAAACAATCAACTTTTCGGCGGAATAATGCTCCAGTCCCTTAAAATTTCTTTGTACATCAATTATGGCATAAAAATTCCCGCCGTAGGCAACATCAAAAACCAATTCTCCTAATTCAGGACAAGTAACTGTCATATCGGTTTGAGCAAGATACGCTGGAACATTTACCAACTTCACGCTTTTCACTTTCCCATTTTCGATATTATAGGTAATGGGTACAACTCCAGCAGGCGTTTCCAAACGCACTATCCCCGGCACTTTCGGATGAATCAATCCTTCTTCAATACCAATGGTTATGGTGCCAATAGTTCCATGTCCACACATCGGTAAGCAGCCGCTCGTTTCAATAAACAAAACACCAATATCATTGGCGGCATCGGTTGGCGGGTATAAAATACTACCGCTCATCATGTCATGACCGCGTGGTTCAAACATTAATCCCTTCCTTATCCAATCATAATTCTGCAAAAAGAATTGTCTTCTTTCGCTCATATTATTTCCTTCTAAAAATGGCCCCCCGCCGGCTACAAGTCTAACAGGGTTACCACAAGTATGACCATCAATACAGAAAAAAGTTTGTTTCATTTTTTTACATTTTCCATTCATTGTCAACCAAACGCCAAATTTTATAGGGATTCGTATCTTTCAATTCATCGGGTAGAAATTGTTGTGGAAAACCTTGATAGCAAATAGGTCTCACCCACCTTCTTATTGCGGTTGTTCCAACAGAAGTTGAGCGTCCGTCAGATGTAGAAGGATAAGGGCCTCCATGAATCATACTGCTACACACTTCCACTCCCGTTGGGACATCATTTACCAAAATCCTTCCGGCAATTTTTTGTTGCACTCGAAAAATATCTTGATGTACCGACATATCATTTTCCGTCGCCATTAAGGTGGTGGTAAGCTGCCCATCTATTTGGGTTAAAACATCTTTTAATTCACCTGTATTCTTACAAATAACTAAAAGAGAGTAAGGGCCAAATACTTCTTCTTGCAAATACTCATTTTCTAAGAATGCGTCTGCATTTATTTTTCCTACTAGGGGCATTGCCTGAATTCCAGTAGATAATTGCGACGCCGTCGCAATTATTTCTATATCTTTTTTATCTCTGATCTTTTTTACCGCTTGACAATAATTATCATGAATGCCTCGGTGCAACATATCTTGAGGCACCGCCGCCTCAATACCAGCTTTCAACCCATCGATAAACTGATGTAACCCCGGTCCGTCTATCGCCAAAATCAGTCCCGGATTAGTGCAAAACTGTCCCATTCCCAAGGTGATAGAAGCAGCAAGCTTCTTAACCAGTTCTGTCGCATTTTGTGCTAAATATTCCGGATAAAATACAACCGGATTGACGCTACCCATCTCCGCATAAACGGGTATTGGTGTTTTACGCGCACTTGCGTAATCCATTAATGCGCGGCCGCCCTTAAAGGAACCAGTAAAGCCAACTCCAGCCGTAATAGGATGTTGTACCAAATCTTTGCCCACAGTAAAAGATCCATTAGAAATATGCTGAATAGTATGCTCCGGCATATGCGCTACTTGCTGCGCAATTTTCATCGCCTCAAAAATCATTTCCGAAGTATGCGTATGTGCAGGATGACCTTTAATGACAACTGTCGAACCTGACGCTAAAGCACTGGCTGTGTCTCCACCAGCCGTAGAGAAAGCAAAAGGAAAATTACTCGCTCCAAAAATAATTACAGGGCCGACAGGACATAGCATTTTGCGCGTATCTGGCTTCGGCATTGGCTTGCGTTGCGGATTTCCGTTGTCTATTGCGGCTTCGACCCAACTGCCTTCCTGAACCAGATCGGCAAACATTTTCAATTGATTAACTGTTCGAGATAGTTCTCCCTGCAGTCGACCTTCCGGCAAATGGCTTTCTTCCATCGCAACAGGCACCAACTTTTCTCTGTGGAGTTCTATCTGTATCGCTATTTCATTTAAAAACGAAGCGCGCAAATCCTTTTGGGCTTTATTGTATTTATCAAAAGCTTCTAAAGCATTTTGCATAATGTCATCGATCAATTTTCCTTCATTTTCGTTCATCGTCAATTTTCTTTTAAAACTAAAACCTATAAATCAAATATAAGCATTTTACAATTGAGGCCTGTTGGTCAAGGCTTCTTCTATTGTGCGAATGGCTCTCGCTCTTCTTTCTCCTGCAAGTGGCATTCTAGGCGCTCTTACGTATTCCGTACCGATCCCCTCATAGACTTCTGCGAGTTTAATATATTGTACTAATTGAGGATCTATATCGAATTCTAATAAAGGCATAAACCATCTGTAAATGCCCAATGCTTCTTTATATTTCTCGGCTTTTATATAATTATAAATAGCCACTGTTTCTTTTGGAAAAGCACAAACTAATCCCGCCACTAAACCATCAGCACCGGCTGCTAATTCTTCAAAAGTTAAGGTATCTACACCACAAAGAATTTTAAACCGGTCTCCAAATCTATTTTTCATTCGCGTCACGTTTGTTACATCCCTGGTTGATTCTTTTACGGCCTGTATAGAAGGCAAATCAACCATTTGGGTAAACATATCAATTGTAATTTCTGTTTTATAATCAATTGGATTGTTGTATAAAAGTATAGGCAAATCTGTAGCGCCGGCAATGGTTCTAAAATAAGTTACCGTTTCTTCTGCGGTGCTTTTGTAACGCGACGGAGGTAATAACATTAAACCACTTGCACCCCAAGATTTTGCAGCTATAGCTAAAGCAACTCCATCTTTGGTAGCACCTTCAGCCACGTTAACTATTACAGGTAGCCTTTCTTTAAAATAACTAACAGCAAACCTTACAAGCTTTTCTTTCTCTTCATTACTAATAGTACTCGACTCCCCTAAAGATCCTCCAATAATAATTCCTTTAACTCCTCCAGCCTCTTGTGCCGCAAGGCTTTTTTCAAACATTTTCAAATCTAACTCATCATTTTGATTAAATTTTGTTGTTATGGCAGGGAACACACCACTCCACTGAATTTTCATACGCTATATTTTTAAATTATTTACTGTAAAATTAATAAGGAAGTTTTGACGATCATATATCATTCTTGCTTATTCATTTACATATTTTAACCTTTTTATTCGCAAATAAAATAGATCAATTCTGAAATAAACTTACTTCGAAAATATTACAAATCATGTTCTATCCTCAGGGAGGTTTAGATTTTGCACCTTATCCTACTTATATAGCAACAAAGGAAGAAAATATTTTACAGAGGCAGAGTGGGCAAACCAAAATTAAACAAGGACTTTTTGAAGGAGAACTCTTGAACCCTAAATATAGAACAATATAAAGAGGCAAGGAAAATTACACAGCAAAGCTAAGCCGCACCCCATCAGCTGGAAGGCAATTATTTTGCTTTTATAATGGCCCCAACTCTTGCAATGTTGGCCTCAATTTCTCTATCCTAAATTTATGCAGATAGTTCAAGGCTATTGATGATTCTCTTTCTTTACTATAGATTCCATTTAGTAGAAAATCTAAAATTATTAATGACAATTAATAATTTCGGATGAATAGAAGAATAGGAAATTAAATATTTTCAACAAAGCTAGAATATGGTAAAGATCTATTAAAATATGCATGGTACTTTTCAACATCGCGGATTATTTTTACATAAAATATTGAATATATGAAAAAACTAGTTTTAGTAGGTGTTTCTCTTTTTCTCTTAAGCTGTCAAAAAACTACGCCTATTTCAAGCGACAATAATAATGTGGAAGAACAAATTGCAGCCGTTATAAAAAAATATCCAAACCTTTCTATTGTTCATACGAGTGTCTCAAATAGTAAAGCAATAACTGTCAATTCTTTACAAGAATTTGAAGATTCTGTTGCAGCTTTATCTAACAAGGCTTTGTCAATTAAAGTAATTACAGACACATCTGAAATTAAAAAATTGGATTCAGTGTATGGGCAATCAAAGGTCCAATCACAGCACGCAACGCTTGCGTCAGCACAGAGTGGTGGTTCAGGAATCTATGCATGGCATACAGTACAATATGTAGGCAATAGCGAGGCAGGTGATTATCCAGTCTATTATTACGCCTCCTTTAATTATTACACGAGTCCTCCTCCTGAGATCAACTATATAACTTCGGTTACTAATCTTTCTTCTTCTTCTCCAACAGCTACCTCAGAGCAACCACATTCTCCAGGTTATTATGAATATACCTATAATTATACACAAGCATCCTCAGGTTATGCTCTATCTGGAGAAAATCAAATTGCTACTCTTGCGTTTAATGGTACCGTTAGCTTAATCTGCACTTACACCTTCTTTATATATACGGCACAGGTAAGTGCTACATCCAAACCTTTGTCTGAGAACCCAACTGTTTTCAGTTCCACCTTTCCTAAAACATTCGTTCCTTAAATATGCAAAAAAGATTCATAAACTTAACTATAATCATCATTATATTTAGTCTTACAGCCTGTCGCACCTTGCACAGTGAAGAAAGATACTATTTAAAACATTTTAAATATATAACAAATAAATATGACTGGAAACAAGATAAGATGACGATTAACCCCATCCCCCCCAATTAGAAGTTACCAACAAGAAAGCAAACTAAGAGTTTCCTCGCTTTTATAGAACATAATATGGCGCTATGGCCAGATTCTATGAGTGAGGTCTCTTATCAAGTACAGAAAGCGGATACAATAGTAAAAAGCCAGATAAGTATTCGTTTCGGTGGATGTATCATGGATTCCTTTTATATAAATCCTGCTAAAATTGAATATATTAAGAAGTATCACCTAGAAACGCCGCATAAGCACTTTGTATTAAAATAAGAAGTACTTACACCACAACACTCGACCAAGTCAAGAAAACAGCATATCCAGAAGATTTTTATTTGACTACTACAAGTTAAACACCTGCATTGGCGTGACGGCACTTGTGCCTTCTAATAATCCATATTGAGCCATCCGCTGAACCAGTTTGGTATGGTTAAATCTATAGAGATCGCCCAATAGAATAGAACCCATTCGTTATGGCAAAGAATCGACAAGCTCATTCAATTGAACATGACTAGCAAAGTAGAGAAAGAAGAAAATACAAAAATATTTTTCTTTTAATGGGCAATAACCTTTAATCGAATAATCGATATAGAATAAGGAGGTAGCGACACCTCAAAATTATCCGAGGCATTGGTAATCAACTTCTTTACCGGAACATATTTTGTCGGATTATCGAAAGAATTTTCGGCTTCCAAATTTGGCGCACTAAGTATTGTCATATCCGCATTTTTATTTATCTGCCCCATGTTTAGTGTTTTTATATTTGTAGTGTAAGGCGATGCTGAGGCATTCACCAACGTTACGATTAAGTCACCACTTTTTTCATCTTTTCCTGCAATTGCGAAAAATTTCCTTGGCTCTTTATAAGTCATGATCAGCTTATCATCAAGATAACAGGCAATGCTATCTTTCATAACTTCTAAGCGAATATCATACCACTCACCCGTCTTTATAGGTGTTTGTAATGGGCGCTGCGTTATCAAATCTGCAACATCTTCCCCATTTGTAACAGATTCAAAGGTACAATGCGAATTCACCCAGGAGCCAATATGTATACGCATAAAAGTTTTCTCGTCCTTCATCGCAAAGGGGATAATAAAAGCGTTTGTCCCACTCAATTTGCGCGCTTTTATTTTAAGTGTGTAGGTCTCAAAACTTTTATTTTTTAAGTAGGCTAATGTCTGTGCTCCATTAGCAGTTTCAGCTAATGAACTGTCCTGAACCTTCCAAGTGCCGCGAACTTTTGACCACTCTTCCGGGTTATTTAAAAAGTCTGAATGGTAAACAATCTTCCCATGTTGAATAATGTTAAGATCTTTATACGCTGTTTGCGTATCCCATGTTGCGAGTCCAATACCACCCGCAAACATTGGCCGGGCATCAGATGTATTTTGTTGAAGTTTTGAACTACTATATACATTAACATCTGCCCTATTTTGCGTCATCATTTGAATCATATAATAAGATATGTGCGCAAAACTTCGTGAAGCATCAAAATTTATCAAATTTACCGGCCAGTCTTCATTATTTATATTCGCCAAAAGTGGCGCATAGCTGCTCATAGAAACAAGATCACCATTGCGTTCCATAGATAGAATATACACAGCATCACTAAGGGTAGCATTCATATCCCCCTGCCCTACGCCACTATTGGTGGCATATTCACCTACATAAACTTTATAACCTTCGCGCTTATAATTATCAAAATGGGGATAATTATTCATTGCCCAAAAAGCCGGCTTGTAAGCATGCTCATCTGCAATCTCTACATGTTGCATACTGTCTAAGGTGTAGCGATTAACGTCGCTCAATCCCATGCTCGCAATAATGTGGATTTGCGGATATTTTTTATGAATAGCTTCATAAAACCAATTATACCTGCGGGCATATCTTGGTCCTGATTGTTCATTACCCAATTCAATGTACGCTAGAGGGTACAGCTTCGGATGCCCATTTTGGGCTCGTAATTTACCCCATTTACTCGTTGTTGGCCCAATCGCATATTCAATAGCATCGAGCGCATTTTGAATATAAAATTGAACACTATCATCCGGTGCAAAAGTACCACTACGCATTTCACAAGAAACGCCAACGTTCGCAACAAACAAACCTTTTGCGCCAATATCTTCACAAAATCTAAGGTACTCATCAAAACCAAACCCATCCGTACTCCAATAACCCCAGGGGCTATAAGTTTCCGGACGCTGTTCAATAGGACCAATTGAATTTTTCCAATTAAAAGAGCTTTGGATATTCATTCCCTCAACAAAGCAGCCACCGGGCCACCGGATAAAAGCGGGATGAAGTGCAGCAATATCTTGTGCAAGATCAACTCTTAAGCCATTGGGGCGATTTTTAAATGTATTGCGAGGAAATAAGGATACAAAATCTAAATAAACAGTTCCTTTTTGATTGAAAGTTAACTCAAAGTGCGCATCAGCATCAGTTTGTTGTGGAGTCAATGCACAACTATATTTAATCCAACCGGGCTTTTTGTTTATAGAAAAAGAATGACTATCCAATACAATCTCATTTTGGGAATAAAGACCTGCATTTGCTTTAGCTCCACTATAATTACCATCTGTCCATAAATAAAAACTTAGCAAATAATCCTTTCCCTTAACTGCATTGATGCCCCAATATCCCTCATTGGCAATACCTACTTTTTTTCCAGGATTTAAAATAACAATCTTAAGGTTATGTGGAGTAGCATTATTTAAAGCATGTTCCGTTGAAACTGATATGGAAAGATTACCCCCTGAACGATTTACTATTGACCAGCCAGGGTATTCAGAGCTTACTGTCCATGGCATTTTCCAATCAGATACACCCCCGTTTCTCATACCAAAATGCGGCGTTCGTTTAGGGATTAAAAAACCATCCTTTAATGTATTACCCGGAGGTAAGGTTGCATCTTCAAAACCACGATTACGAATAAGTTCTGCATATAGCCCTCCATCGCCCGCATTTGAAATCTCTTCAAAGAAAGCACCATGTAATGTTGGAGACACCGGATTCTTCAATTTCGATGCATCAATAGTCAGTTCTGCTTTTTGAGCACCAATAATTCCGATTTGAAAAAACGCAATAATTATCAACCATGTTTTCTTATACATAAAGCCTTCTTTAAAATTATTCGTCCCATTATCATCGGCAATTCTTAGGGATGCTTCGCCGGGCGAAGATTTCTGCTATAATATACATCCGACGGTATATGATGCCCGATATATACTTTGGCTAACAATGCATACAATTCGGGGTCATAACTTTTAAGATCCGCCGGTGATTGTACCCGAACGCCTTTATCATAAAATTCAATGTTCGACCAAAACCACCACTGTGTTCCCTCCGCCCAATATTCCTGAACTGTATTGATGGCATATTGTCCTTTGTACATGCCACTGTTCTTAGCGTGTGCATAAGCACTTGCAACAGAATCGTAGAATGCCGGATTTATACGCTGTAAGGTGCCTAATATATTGTGACTGAATTCATGTACAAAAATATTTTCACCATAATACCTTGTACCAGGATACCCCAGTAAATTTTCTTCAGCGCAAGACGTATGCAGACCACCCATGCCACGCGCCCTCTGATTCCAGTATTCCCTGTCCGTCATGGAGCCTATGCCACCCGGCTTATCATAATTCGCTCTTTCTTCCGGTACAAGACGTGGATCGTCTCTGTCTGGCTTTTTCCAATTGCGATGCTCAGGCAAATCTGTTTCCATTTCTGATTGTGCTTCTATCATTACCCGAGCACCCGCTTTTTCCATAGCAAGACGCACATTGGATATACCGGACAACATGTAATTGACTATATCTCTGGCAACCAATAATGCAGCATCCGGTACTTTCGAAGAAGAAACTATAGGAATACCAAATGCACTTGTATATTTTTGATAAAAAGGGTTAAGATGAAGGCTATCTGGCGGGGCGTATATAATGTGTTTTACGTAACCATCAATCAATTCTTGATCTCGGGTCGTTTGAGATAACAGACATTGAGATGCAAAAAGCAGTGTTGTAAATAATAATATTTTCATCTTAATATACTTCATAAATTCCAATTTTTTATTAAAACATTCGTTTTAACCAATCTTCCATATTCTATTTAGCATTTTTACTATCCTATTCATGATTTTTCACAAAGAAATAATCATTATTGCGCTTATTTGTGTTCAATATCATTTAAATAATAAGTAATTATATATGTTCCATTCGGTTGATAAAAAATTGGCGTTAAAACAGGATTTACATTTAAACCGTTACTCGTATATTTCCACGGTATCTGATAGTAACTTATACCGCCGTTCCAAGAAGATCCGTCATCAATGACTGTCGATGAAAAAATTGGAAACTGTGGGACACCTGAAGGATATTCATATTCTAAAGAAGAATCCGTTTTCACCTCCGGGTAATAGGGGTCCCAATCTGCAAAATTTGACCTTCCTTTACGATGCACGACTTCTGCATTTGCAGGATCAAATGGCTTTCCATTTTTATCTAAAAATTTAAAAATAACTTTATTGGCACCTTTAGGAACTCTTGTTATGATTACATTCATGGATGATGGATAGAAATTCCCTAAAATATCAGAGGTAGTAACGCCTTCATAGAAAATTGAGTCAGTTATAATAGGTACAATGTTTATTTCACACGCATTATTTATTTCACGTGTTCCCCTTACATTTGACACTTCAATATTCATATTGTATTTTCCGGCTGGTACATAGACAGTCGCAGCAGTAAATTGTAAACGACCTCCGATTTCAGCAATATTAAACGGCCTAACCATGCTGTCACTTAACTTTGCCTTTAACATATCAATCGTAGAATCTAAATAGGTTACAGTGCCTTTATATGTAACAATATTTTGCGGAGTAGTAAGCAAACTATCCGCATCTTTTCCTGAAGAATCCGTCAGAGAAAGGACTTTAACATGCAATGGTTCTGTTGAGCCATCTGCCACCAAAGAAGAGGATACAGTGGTGACGCCTTGTAGTACATTAAAAGGATTGACCTGATAAAATATACGGTCGCTCAAATAACCGTGAATTATTTTCTGACAGCCCCAGAAAAAGACTGTCGAAGCAACAAGAAAAAGAATAATTTTATTTGTACGCATTTTATTCAGTTTAGCATTAAATTTTAAATTTTAAAAATCAACTCAACTCTGCTATCGCTCTTTTATATCAGATATATTAGACAATACATTGAGATTAGTCCCACTTGCAGTTTTAATACCTGTCGTTTGACAATTGAGTATTCCATCCGTAGGATCATTTGCAGGAGCTCCTGAAGATCCATCAAGCCAGTCATTGATCTGGATATATTGCAAGACGTAATAGGTAAACACAGAATTGGCAGCACCAAATGTATTTGCCGTTTTCATCACACCACATATTGTATCAGCCCAGTTTTGATGACTGACTGCTTTTAATGTTGCATTATCCAATGTAAGGGTCGAATCTGAAAACATAAATTGAGTCAAAAACTTAGCACTGACATGTGCATACAAGGAATCCAAAGATGTAATTTGTTCATTTGTCATAAAACGAACAATTGAAAAATCAGTAGGTGCAAAAAAAGTTCCCGCTGAATTTAATGAATCTTTCAACCCAAAATGATCAATAATCATTAAGACGGTATCAAACTGATGATAGGGATTACTTTGTAGATATTCATAAGTATTTAGTGTAGTTGTAGTCCTTGCCAGACCGCCATCGGTAAGATAATTCTTTTCGCATGAACTGAGTCCACAGAAAAGAAAAAAGCATGCGACTACCAAAATAGGTAAACAATATTTAAAGGTTTTCATCTAAAAAAATTTAATTAGTTAAAAGTTGCATCCAATAAGGCGTTTGGGTCAATAACGGGTTCAGTGTAAACAAAGTTGGGTCGAGTGGCCAATAATATTTACCTGCTGAGAAATCATTTTGTGAAATATATGGAAATTGAGAAACACCAGTAAGCCGCTCATTACGTACCAAATCATAGAACCTACTTCCTTCCAGGTATAATTCCCTTCCTCTTTCTGCTGTAACAGTATCTATTAATGCAGCCCTTCCACTAACAGTTGCAATAGAATTAATCCCAGCCCTGGCTCTTACCGCATTTACTAAGCTAAGCGCTCCCGCATAATTGGGCGAAGACTTCGCCGCCAATGCTTCCGCTTTTAGAAGCATTATACCAGCCAAACGGAAAATAATGATATTGTTTTTTGAAAGATAATAATTGACATTGTTATTAGTAATGGTCTCAATGTTTGAATATTTAATACAGGAATAGTAAGTTACATTTCCAGATACTAAGGATGTAAATTCATTCTTATAGCGAATATCATTAGTATCGCTATAAAGCGTATGAAGCATATTAGGATCAATTTGCCAATTAGGAATGGTATTTATAGGGAGGTAGGGCGTGGCAAGTGTATAGTTAGCAATGCTGGCACTATATTGCGTAGCATTCATGGCTTCAGTAGACGAATTTTGTGCAATTTCAAAAATACCTTCGTCAGATTGTCCTTTATAAATATCCTTATAGTTCGCTCCAGAAACTAATGCGTAAGAGCCGGAATTTATAACGGAATCACAGGCCTTATTACAACTATCATAACTACCTTTCCAGGCATAGACATTTGCCAATAATGCAAACGCGGCTCCTTTATCTGCCCGCACTACCCTGTCGGCAGAAGATTCATCTTTCCACGGTAGCAACTTATTTGCGACGCTTAAATCAGCAATACAAGCGTTTAAAACTTGATTTTGTGGGCTGCGAGTTTGCCCGTCAAAGCCAGATATATCCGCCTGATAAGAAGTATCAAGAGGTACATCTCCCCAAACTCTGGACATATAAAAGTAATTGAAAGCACGTGTAAAATATGCCTCCCCAAGATATTTGTTACGATTAGCCATTTCTTCTTGGGCATCATTACCATTAAAAGCAGACAAAGGCATTTGACTGATAAAATGAATACATCTATTACTTTGTTGAATCGATGCATAAAAGCTAGTATATACGCGAAGCTTCAACTTTGGATCATAGGTATTCAAAGAAGATACAGATATAGCCCAGTTTACCATTCGAATATTATTAAAATCTCCATCTACTACATTATTAAATTCATCGGAGGGAAGGTCTCCGTATACATAGAAGCCGAGTGAAGCATCAAATGCTGATCGGATAAGAGAATAGCAACCTGCTATGCCAGCATTTGCATCTGCGTCCGTTTTCCATGAAGTAGCATCCGTAACCGTGCTAATTGGATTCTGATCTAAAAACTTATGGCAAGAGGCCAATGACAATAAGATGAAAAGTCCAAGATATAACGATTTATTTTTCATTTTAATTAGATTTATAGCTTAAAAATTAACCCTCATACCAAAGGTGAATTTCATCCCAGTCGGATAGGTAATATTGTCCGAACCCGTAGTTGGATCATACAATTCCGGATCTGGAATATCTTTTGATTGTTTGAAGATGTGGAGGTTTTCCACCATCGCATATACATTGATTCCTTTAATTTTCCAACGTTGCATTAATTTATGAGGAAGGTTATAACCTAGTGTTACTTGCTTAATCTTAATAAAGCCTCCATCTTCAAGGAAGTAAGAGCGACTAATATTCCAAGCATCTGTAGAACTACGGGTTGTACTTGGATAAATTAACCGGGGATATTTTGTCTGATTTCCAGACTCAGCCCAGAACTGGTTTAAGATATCAGGGAAAGAAGCGGGACCTGCTACTCCATTCCATGCAGCATAATTAGTGCTACCGTTTAGTGCATCCGACAAATTACCATTCAATATTTTATTACCGTAAGAGAAAGAAGTAAATATGGTCAAAGAAAAGTTTTTATAGCTAAATGAATTAGTTAGTCCACCCGTAAACTTTGGTAAAGGGCTACTACCATCTGGCACTTGATCTTGATAATCAATATTGTAATCTCCATTTTGATCTACAATTTTAGAGTCACCTGCTTGCATAGGGGTACCAAAATAAGTTATTTTATTTCCTGTAATTGGATCTGTAGGAACGTCCGCTTCTGTCGCATATACGCCCTTCACCTGCCAAAGTTTGTAACTGAATAAAGGAGAGCCAAGTGTTATCACTTTTCTAAACCAAGGATCTCCATAAAATAAATCTCTATTACCATTCGGCAACTTAGTTACCCAGTTCTTATCAAAAGAAATATTAAAACTCGTATTCCATTGAAAAGCCGATTTTGGCCCTAAATTGCGACTATTTATCGAAAGCTCCAATCCGGTATTACGCACATTTGCATAATTTCCTGAATAATACATAAAGCCTGTGGTGGCGTCTGCTGGCACAGACCATAAAAATTTATTATCAGCATCTTTTTGATACCAGTCCGCAACAAATGTCAGCCTATCATTAAACATATTCCAGTCCAAGCCAATGTCCCACTGCGGGTATTTTTCCCACCGAACATTATCGCTGGATTTTATTCCATAGTTTTGGAAATTATTGTTATAATTGAATGGAGTAACTACCGTGGCACCATTATAAGTTGAGGGAGTCCCCCCTAAATAAGAGTAAGAAGCATTCCCCAACAATGTACCTGTAGTCCCACCAAAATAACTTGCATCGTTGTAAAGAGTCTGGTATTTTACATACCAGCTACCCGGATCCTGACCAGTAATCCCCCAACTTGCACGTAACTTAATGAAATTCACAACTTTTTTGATAGGCGCAAAAAAAGATTCATCGGAAATCACCCAACCAGCGGAAAAAGCGGGAAAGGTTCCCCACCTATTTTGTGGAGAATAAATGGAACTAGCGTCCCTTCGAAGTGAAGCGGTAAAAAGATATTTCCCTGCATAATCGTAAAGTAACCTACCATAATAGGATTCAGTTGTCTTGGTTTGTTTAGAGGTATTTACAGATAGGTTGGCACCGGAAGGAACGGTTTGAAGGGTAGAAATGCCCGAAACCTGAATGCCATATGCATAAGCATTAGAGTAATATTGATTAGCTTCATAAGCCGAATAGCCAGCAACCGCCGTAAAGGAATTCCTTTTTATATGTTTGGTGTATTGCAAATAGTTTTCCCAACTCCAACCCGGATTATTGCTATTAATGCTGTAAGCTTCATTTTGTATTCCATTTAGATAACTAGGTGAAAAAAAGTTATAATTTTCCGTAAAATTATTAGCCGAATAACTACTTGTAAACAAAAGATCTTTTGTCAATGTATCTTCAAGACGAAGATTCCCTACGTATGACAATATACGGTCATCATCATAAATTCCACCGGCTCCAGAGTAAGCTTGAATCTCTTGTTGGTTTAATTGTACAAGTGAAGATGGAAAATTCCAAGAGGTAAACAAAAACGGATTACCTGCCATGCCTGCACCATGGGTATGTTTTTCAGAAGACAGCGTAAATTCTCCATGAAGGCTAATGTGCTTCATCGGGACAACCGTAAGGTTTACGGATGGAGCATAACGTTCCACACCATATCCTTTAACAGCTCCCTGTTCACTATAGTGATTTAATGAAATGCGATAATTATTACCAATACCGAAACTTCCACTAATGCCTAAATCCTCATTATGTACAATAGCTGATTTACGAATTAGCATATTCTGCCAATCTACATCCTGATTAAACGCAGGATTCAGACTATCTGTAAGCTGTTGTGGGAGGTATCCCGCAGCTATGTCGCTATAAGGAAGTTCACTTTCCAGCATGCCTAATTTAAGATTACGTTCAGCATCGCCAGTCATTATATTTTTAAATGTTGCATTTCCGGTAACACCCGTATAAGCAGAAAGGGTAACCTGAGGCCTTGCAGCAAATTGTTGCCGCGTCTTCACTATTATTACACCGTTACCACCCCTTGCTCCATAGATAGCGGTTGCAGACGCATCTTTTAAGACATCTATTGATTCTATATTGGCGGGATCAATTAAAGTTAACGGGTTAGTATATTGATAGGAAGAGCTCATGTTATTTACATCATAAATAACGCCATCTATTACATATAAGGGTGCCGTATTGCCACCATTTGCATTACCATAATCTAAGTTAGTGGAACCGCGGATGACGATATTAGCTTTAGCCCCCGGTTCACCAGTAGTGGATTGTACACTCACACCAGCCAACCTCCCCTGCAGCATTTGGTCAAAACCGGCTTCAGGAACATCCCGAATATCATCTCCTTTAATAGTAGAGACAGCCGCAGTCAATTTTCTTCTAGATTGAGAACCATACCCAACTACAACCACTTGTGATAAGTCCGTATTGCTAGCTATTAAAGAAATCGCCAAACTATTCTTTGCGACAACAACCCTTTTATCGTAACCCACATGGGTAATTTCCAACTCAGCATCACCTTTTACTTTTAGACTGAAATTGCCCTTCATATCTGTAACGGTACCTACTTTTGTTCCAACCTCTATAACAGATGTGCCGATTAACGGTTCTCCATTTTTATTTGTCACAGTTCCCGTTACGGTTAGCGTTTGAGCATCTGCACACGAAATACAAAAAAGAAAAAATACAGTTAGCGCCATCTGGGTGAATACCGATTTATGGCAAGAAACTATTCTCATTGGATATTGGTTTTATAATATGAAGAATAATTATTTTTAATTGTAAAAATTACATTTACAAGGGTAAAGTTAGAAGAGTACATTCCCTTATTATACAAAATAATTAACCTTATGTTATCGGATCTTAACTATTTTGAAATTTGTTTCAAAACTTAAATATTTGGGTGACTATTTAACCCAAAATGTCCATTTGAGATTTTGAGGATTCTATACTCCAATAATTCCCAATGGACACCACTAACTTTTTTTCATGCTATTTAGTGTAGCGACTTTCAGGCGCGTTAATTATCTAAAAAAGCCGTATTTCTTTATCCATTAATGTTTGAGTTCATGGAACGCCTAATTTACAATGCAAAGGACTTATCGTTTTGACCTCTTAATGATATACAAACCTGAAGCATGCGGACGTAGGTTTTTAGAGAAAGAACTAGCGAATAAACCCATCTGTTGGTGATGCCACATATCATATATTTTTGCAGATTTATTTATCCCCAAATCGCTTAATTGTACGTTTATATCTTGGTCAACATTTTTCAGATTAACGATTGCCAGGTAAATTGCCCCATCTTTTTTGTTGGTTGATGTAATCGCTATTTTTTCCTTATCCTGAAATATTAAACGCACATTTGTAGACTGATTGTGCATTTTCAAAACATCCTTATTGCTAAGCAGAGAAAGTGTGAAGGCATCATTATCCGGCAGGTTGCCGCCAAAAAATAAAGGCGAACGAAAAATTGTGAAAAACGTCATAAGGGTATTTTGTTCATCTTTTGAAAGGCTAGACATTCTGGACCTTCCATTTTCCCCTCGTAAAGAAATATGTCCCAACGGAATCATGTCGCAATCTGGCCAAGTGCCAGTTGCAATGTATGGATACCATTTTTTTGCTACCATCATCAAATGTGAAAGTGCTGGCCAATTATCCCAAAGGTCATTTACCATTCGCCACATATTTGCATTTTGGCTCACATTTTCGGCTTCACTTACGGGCGTTGGTCCGGGAGACGTGCTAAAAACAATGGCCCTTCCGCAATTGTCAATTGCGTGACGTATAAGTTCTATTTCTTTTTCGTGATAAACCGGCGCAGATAAATCGTCGCATTTAACAAAATCTACACCCCAGCTTGCAAACAGTCTATAAAGAGAATTATAATATGCCTGTGCGCCGGGTTTATCGGCATCTACTGTATAATTGTCATTGAGCCAGCTACATAAATCTTTTGTAGAATAAATTTGGTCTGCCGTATAATTAGTACCCTCAATTTTCATTTTTCGTTGAACTGCGATTTTTGGAACTCCACGCATTATATGCAACCCGAACTTTAATCCTTTGCTGTGAATAAAATCTGCGAGAGCTTTAAAGCCCTTCCCATCTTTTGCAGATGGAAATCTATTTACGGCGGGAGTGTACCTTCCATATTTGTCGATAGAAAATTGGGGATTTGCCTGATTGTAACCATTCGCTGTCTCATTGTCTAAATACCATCTAATGTCCACAATAATATATTGCCAGCCATATTTTTTTAGGTGTTTCGCCATATATTCGGCATTAGACCTTACTTCCGCTTCCGTAACGGAGGACCCGAAACAATCCCAGCTATTCCAGCCCATCGGTGGCGTTTTTGCCCATTCTTTAAATTTCGAATTTGATTCCTGCGCATTCGCGATAAGCACAAAGTTTAGTAAAATTGTCAACAATATACAGTTAGATATTCTCATTCTAATAACATTAATTATAGTGCAAAAAGGTAGCTGGATTACAAAAAATTTGATACTGGCTCAAGATAATAAAGAATCCTAAAATCATCTAAGATTCTTTTTCAAAACAACAGTTAGTGAACTATCTGCAAGTGGAATTATATAACTTTTACCATCTTTTGTCATGCCTTCATTTGATGCGAAATGATAATTAATATCAGTACCAGAAGGGTGTATAATATTTAGTACCGCTTCTTTTGTGAACGAATCTTTGGCAGATAATTTAAGACGCAATTCTGCTGTTTGACTATTATATTCAACTTCCTCCAATTTTCCGGCTTTAAGTGTAATCCATAATTTCTCAGGTGCAAGAAAGACCCTAGCGCATGAAGCTGTCGTCAAAAGCGTCTTAATCCAATTACCATCTTGTTCTAAGTTACCTCCAAAAGCAAGCCATCCAAACTCAGGGTGTTTGATTATATAGGTAGCTGAATTAATGGCATAACCAAAGAACCCTGATCCATAATCTCCAGAAAAGCCATCTTCTTTCAATGAGCCAGGGAACGCATGAAATGCCAAAGGGGCAAATCCATCCTTTTCAATATTGGAGATACCACCTAAAAGTCCTCCATAACCAATACGCAACAAATAAAAATCTTCAGGATGCAATCTGTACCAGGTTAACACAGGAATCGCATTCAGCTCAGAACCATAATGATGCACCATTCTCTCAATGCGCTGTAACTTGCCGGCATAGATAAAATCCCAATAGCGTCTGGCATTGCCATTATACGCCCAACTAGGAATGGCAGGCATATACCCCATAATAGCATCTATAGTACTAAGTGCCTTGTCGTAAAAGCCAAAATAAAGAGACCATGCAAATACCTCTTCTTGTCCTGTCGAATCCCAAGGCATCTCACTACCAAAAGGGAAAGCTAATGAACGCCAGTGAATTGCTCTTTTTCTCATTAATTGCTCTAATTCATTCGCTTCCACTACCAGGTTTTCATGTTTAAGATCTTGCAATAATAAATAAAATACCGTTCCTTCCATTTGACCAAATTGAGTATAATACGGAGCAAAATTTATCATAGCAAGAGACGTGTGAAAGGCTTGCTCTAAATACCAATGCCATTGATGGTTGGTAACTAAACCTTGATGAAAATGAGCTATCCTGTACATTGCCCAATAAGCGGCAACCACATGTGGATAATTATATGATCTTCCTACAGAAGCAGCTTCTTTGAGTGGCCAGGCTGACCAAGTTTTAAAATTGATAGAGGAATTATATGTCCCTGCCGGCAAAGAATCGGGTGCATAATAAAAAAGGCTCTTTCTAACACCGTATTTCCAAGGCCCTGTTTTATATTGAATATGTCCCCACAAGGTGGTGTCTATAAATTGTTCAACTTTATCTACTTGAGACTTATCTGGTTGAATAGATTGCTTCATTACCATACCAAGCCAACTCCCGGCTCCCCCTTCATCGCTAAGTCCGGCAATCCATGCTCTATTGTTCTGAGTCACTTGTTTGTGCAATATATGATCATAACTAATAAAGGAAGGCGCACGGTGAAAAAAAGTATCTGGTTGATCAAACCATTGATTCTTTGCTAGAAAATTACCATAATTTCTGATCGTCTTGGATTCGGATTCAATCACTTTATATTGTATTGTCTGAACTAAGCCATTCGTATATTTGACTGTTAATCTTGCTCTTCCGTACTGCTCTCCTTTAACTAACCATTTTTCCCAACCATTTTTAAGTGTGCTAATCTTTTTAAAAGATAAAGCACCCGAAGGATATACCTCTATAGAAGACACTTTATAATTATATTTTAAAAAAAGACTACCATTCACTCCTTCGGGCAAAACATAGCCTGGAATACCCACTGCAACCGGACGCCCTTCCTTTGCAAGTGTATTTTCTATTTTTGGGATGGAAGGAGACAAAACAAATCTGACACCTACTGTTCTTTGTTGGCCCGGCTTCAAGGTAAAAGAGCTTGGTTTATTCCAGGAATCTGCATCTTTCCATGCGGTTTGGGCTTTGGCCAAGCTACATACCACCCATTCATAAGACCCTTCAAAATCACTACCACGAGGTGTAGGGTCGTCTAAAAGTGGATTGTAGGCTTCAAACGGCGTATGTGCTTCAGGCAGCACCAGTAAAGCTGATCCCACGCCACTCAACCGAGTGACCTGCAAATAACCTGCATCCATCCCTATATAAGGATCGTAAAAAACATTTTTTCTTTGTGTAATATCCAAATCTTCCCCCTGCATCATATTATTAAAGATCATTGGAATGCCAATATAGCCGACTTCTACAGGAGATTTACCGTTATTGGTCAATGTAAATCTTAGTGCAACATCGTCACCAACTTTTATCCAATATCGCTTTACATCTAGTGGGATATCTTTTGGCAATGTAGGCTTCAAATCAGCCGCCGCTATTGTTTGCCTCCCCTCCTCAACGCATAACGGGAGAATAGGCTGACGTTCGTTTGCAGACGAATAAAATTTCCAATCTCTATTTCCATCTAAACGTAATCCAATATTTATATCTCCTAAATAATACTGACGATTAAGATCTCTTTTCTGAAGTCTATCGCCTGGAGTGAAATCAAGAACAGTATCTTTGCGGGAATATAAGCTTGCCACCGTTTGTGAAGAGCGCACTAGGCTCAAAGAAAAATTAGGTGTAGTGCAATGAATAAAACCCGCTTTTAGGTCAAGCGTCGGAACTGCTGAAACGGAGGGTCTTCTATATTGCCCATAAGCAATACTGTTAATCAATATACCAACAGAAAAAACAAGAAAATTTTTTAAACTCATAATTATTATTTTTTATCGTAGCATAATGCAAAGTCAGGCAATATGTAACCATAGTCTTTTATCTGATATTTCAGATTAAAAATACAAGAGTACTAATTAGTCTCTATCGCCCTTACAGTAACGAAATACAGGTATGCAATATCTTTTGAATTAAATAGAAGCGCTTCTTTTTTATTTAAATGAGTACTTTTCCAAGCCGTCGTCGGTGCAACTCTTATCCTGGTATTTCCTTTTTTGAGTACTATTGGTAAGTCAAAATTAGGTACACAATTTGCCCATCGATAGAAGACCCGGCTATGATCTTTATTAAAGTAATAATCAAATTCAGGAATCTGTATTGTGCGCAAATACTGATCAAAGACTTTTGAATAGTCAAATCCTGCATGTGTCGATATATAATTTTCAATTTGCCTGGACGTTACTGTCTGATGATAAAAAGTTTTGTTCAGACCTCGCCATATTTGCCTAAATAACGAATCGTTACCCAGACTATGGCGGATGGAATGTAACATATTGCTTCCCTTATAATACATATCACCACTACCCTCTTGATTAACGCCGTAATGAGCAATAATAGGGCGGTCGTTAACTATTTTTTTTCTTATCCCAAAGTTGTAAGCGTTCGCTGCCGCTTTCCCCCACATATACTCTACAAATAAAGTCTCCGCGTAATTGGTAAACCCTTCATGGACCCACATGTCGGCTAAGTCTTTTGTCGTAATACTATTGCCCATCCACTCATGTCCACTCTCATGCACAATAATAAAATCCCATTTTAATCCCCATCCGGTCCCAGATAAATCAATACCTCTATACCCAAAAGCATAATGGTTTCCATATGCAATAGCACTTTGATGTTCCATTCCGGTATGCTGCACGTCGACCAATTTGTAACCGTCTTCATAAAACGGGTAAGGACCATACCAATATTCCATACTATGCAACATGTTATGTACCTGTGTCGGCATATATGCTTTCGCTCTGTTAAGATTATAATCAAGTACCCAATAATCCAAGTCAAGTGGACCCTTTTCCCCTTGAAAATCTTCATGGAAATGCTCGTATTTTCCGATATAGGGAATGATACAATAATTACTTATCGGACTTACCACGGCCCATTTAGTTGTTGCCGTACCATCTCCGTTCTCCTTTCTGAATTGTAGTCTGCCATTGGAAACTGCCACCAACGAATCTGGTGCGATCATCGTAAGCGATGCACCTTTATCAAGTTTATCTCCTTGATAATCTTTGCAAGGATACCATACTGATGCTCCTGTTCCTTGGCAGCAGACTGTCATCCACGGTCGATTAAGAGAGTCTGTTGTAAATGTCCAACCACCATCCCATGGTGGGCGTGTCGCAATATGAGGGTATCCATGGAAAAATATATTTATTTTGTTTATCGTTCCTACCGATTGATGTGGCATCTTCACGTGCCAGATATTACCCTCCTGGCCATAGGAGAGTTTCTCATTGTTATTAAAAATAATACTATCAATAACGAGCGGAGATTGCAAATCTATTTGCATCCCGGGTTGTTTATCTTTCACTACTTTATAGGTAATCAAATTATTTCCAGCAGTGTACTTATGCAGGAAATCTGGTTTAATGGTAATGTCATAACATTGTGCATCCCACCAGGCCCTTTCAGGTGTAACACTTCCACGCAAGGTATCAGCATGTGTAAATACACGATTATTATATGCTGTAACTTCTTTTTTCATCAAGTGCTCCCTTATTATCCTAACGCTATCTGAATTATATTGTGCAGAACAAAAAGAAATAGTACCCAGCATTATTAATACACTAAGGATAGCTTTTTTCAGAAAAGTCATAAATATATAATTCAAGTGATAAAAAATTAGAATAAATATCCAGCAACTATTGGAAATGAAACTAAAAGGTCTCTTCAAAAATCAGAAAATTTCAGTCATCAAAAAGCCGAAAAAAATATATAATCAGGGTAAGTCATAGACTCATTCTCTCACCATTCTTATTCCGTATATCGGACCAACCATGTTGTTTTTCTTTGCTTTGAAAGTAACGGTAACCTCCTTATTCCCTTTGGTTAATTCCAGGGGAATATTGTAAGGGATATTGTAAAATTTTGTGGCTTTGAACTTGTTGAGATCTACCGTCGCCACTTTCTCATTATTTATTAAAATATCAAAAATACGATCCCGGTTATCCATGCCCCAATAAGTGCAAATCAATTGGTTCGGTTTTGCCTCATCGACTTTCATCGTAAAACTAAAGTATCCACCCGGTGCTGCAGCGCGCCACTTTTTTGTATGTGATTCACCAGTATAAATATCAGCTCCTCTAAAATTATGATCTCTTTCGGGCTGCATTTCCCCTACCCTTAAATAATCAGTTGTGTGGGCAACCAATTCTTGTTGCTCCTTCTTTTCAGCTTCATATTTTTTCTCCTGCTCTTTCCATTGAGCAGGTGTAAACTTATCCCAATAGACAGTGTAATACTGGTTTTCAGTCTGGTTAAATGGAATCAATTTTACATTGTGTGGTTCCCCTACATTGGTGGAATGAAATACCAAAGAATCAGCTGAAGTTCTTTTAATCCAATCCTTGGCATTTGCATCTTTTGTCACAAAAACGGGAATGCCTTTAATCGGATCGGGTTCTTTATCGCCGAATACACCTGATAATAATTCGGGGCCGTAAAAAATAGCCATACGGTCTTTATCTTCCGGCATAACCTCCTGATGGATCTGCAGAGGTATTATCGCTTCTATTTTATCCCCGTCTGTCCAGGTTCTATTGATAACGATATAACCACTGTTATCTATATGTATCGCTTGCTTTTCTCCATTTACGTTTATTTCTACACCACGATATGCCCATGAAGGTTTGCGGATACGAATAGCGAGCGTTACCGGTTTTTTGGCATTAATAGATAAATTAACGACATCTGTTTTAGGAAGGTTTGTTTCCTGACGAATCGTTAACCCCTTTTCTCTCCAAGTGAGTATCGAAGGAATAAACAAGTTAACAAATAAGCTTCCATCCGCACCATGATAATAAATATTCTTCCCATATTTTACGTGGTTTTCCATACTTGTTCCTACACAACAAGTAAAAGTATTGAAAGGTGTACTATATTCCTTTTGACTCCCCATTCTTAAAGGTGTAAAATAGACCGTCATTCCGGTCTGATGGTTTTGCGTAGCCAGAATATGGTTATACAAGGCTCTTTCATAATAATCCATTAAATGCGCAGATGGCTGCAATGAAAATAGATGCGTTGTCAACTTAAGCATATTATAGGTAGGACAAGTTTCAATAGTATTGTCACTTAAAGGGAAATAATTGGCCTTACCAAAATATTCATAATTACCGTCCCCGCCATTAGCGTAACTATGATTATCCACAACATCTTTCCAATAGAACTGCGCGATAGAATCCATATGCTTATCGCCATTTAGCTCGTAGATACGAATACAACCCAAAATTTTAGGCATTTGCGTATTTGAATGTTTACCTGGCAGTACATCCTTTTGTTTGGCTAAAGAATCTAAGATTCTATTATCATAAAAACGATAAGCAAGCTTCAAATATTTTTTATTTCCCGTAAGTGCATAAGTATTGGCCAAAACTTCATTCATTCCACCATATTCGCAAATCAACATTTTCTGCATTTGCTGATGATCTAAATTTTTAATCGTATTTCCTGTCCAATCAGCTATTCCCTTTTCTACTGCTAGCGCTTGTTTATTACCACAGTGAATATAGGCATCAAGCAATCCAGCCATAATCTTATGAACGGTATACCATGGTGACCAGCCACCATTAAGATCAAAGCCGCCACTTCTAATTATTCCTTTAGCGACTTCTCCGAAGATACTGTCTTCATTGGGGATAGCTCCAACATAACCTGTACCACGTCTTTTTTGACAAATAGCTAACTGGTTTACAATATAATTTATCCTATTTAAAAATTCCTTGTTGTCAGTAGCTGCATAAGCTAAAGAACAGGCTGATAAATAATGCCCCAAACTATGTCCGGCTAAACCACTAGACTCCCACCCCCCGTACACAGAATCTTTAGGCTGCAATCCCGCATTTTTTCTAAAATCAGCTAAAAATCTGTCGGGTTTTAACTCCAATAAATACCTCAAGTCGGCATTCATTGCCGTTTTAAAGGGGCTATTAAGCAAGCGCACATCTTGCAAGTCAAAAGCATAGGCATTGATTGGCACTACTGGCTTAACTAGTATCGATTGAGATTCGCCATCATCGGGGACAAATGTTTGTGAAGTAGCTACTTTTACAACCACACATAGCGCAAAAAACAAAGCGCCTTTTATTATCTTTTTCATAAACTTTATTTACTGAAATAATGATTCCTATTTATTAACTGTCAAATTTACAATTTTAATTCTTCGCAACATTTCTCGTAAGTTCCATTTTGGGATCCCTACTCAGCTTGCCATTGTACTCAGAATTAAAGTGAGCAACAACAACATCGTTTATTTAATTAAAGAATAAATATTGTATTCGATCTATTCCTTCTACAAGTACATTTATTGCACACGAATCAAGAATACTCCATGACCAGGTAGTTCACAATTTACACCTTCCATTTTTATACCATCATCCTTTTGCCTCCATAAATCCCTCACTTTATAAGATGTATTGTTTAAAGAAATATTTCTCCATTTAAGAAAATACTTCTTATAAGTTTCACTTGTATTAAAAATACCAATTGCCTTACTGCCGTTCGCCAGATTTTTCACCCATACCTGAACACTATCATCAATAATCATTCGTTTTGCAGATTGTCCAAGTTCATCTTGGTCAACTGCTATAACGTCATCATTGGTTAAAAGATTCAAAGTAAACTTATCCAATTTACTTAAATCACATCCAATTAATAAAGGTGCACTCAATAAGCACCATAAACTTATATGTGTATATTGTTCATCGGGAGAAAGCCCTGTAGGATGCAGATCTGCACCCCATCCCACTTTACCTACAATTAGCATATCCGGATCATTCCAACCGCCCGTATGTCCATAAGCGGCTTCTTTATTTTGCGAAAAACCTATATTATATAGACTGTTCCAGTTATCTGTAATATCTCCAGTAGTACGCCAAGAGTTCCCTCCTACCTGATGTCCCCATTTCCATACGTCCCCCCAACCATATTGACATAAGCTATAATAAATATCACGATTTAAGGAGTCCAGCGCTGTCCGCATTTCGATATAAGGCTTTTGGAGTGTCGGCAAATCTTGTGCATCCCCAACGACTTCACTATAAGAACACCAATCGTACTTAAGATAATCTACACCCCATTTCTCATAAGATTTTGCATCCTGTAGTACATGTCGATAGCTCCCAAGAAAGCCACCACAAGTCTTAGGGCCCGGCGAAGAATAAATACCAAACTTTAACCCATTGCTATGTAAAAAATTGCCAAGCGCATGCATATCTGGAAATTTACTATTCGCCATAATCGCACCATTGGCAGTTCGTTTTGGATCTTGCCAACCATCGTCTATATTAATATAACTCCAACCATGATTGATCAATCCTTTGTCAATCATGGCTTGAGCACTACTTTTAACCTTTTCATCACTTACACTCAAACCCCAGCAGTTCCAACTATTCCAGCCCATAGCCGGAGTCAAAGCAATTTCGTTACCTACCTTTAAAGTAAATTGTTTATAAGACTTTCCCA
>NZ_JBNQGD010000023.1:0-8496 GCF_050436765.1 Arachidicoccus sp.
AGCAGGAGAAGCGATACCAGCCGTATCTGCTTTATAATGGGCTATTGCATCATAACTGCGTACAAATGCAGAATGAAATTGAACCGGAAATTTCAACAATGCCGTCTGCGTTCTGCTTACCGTTACCTTCGTATTATTCCAAGGTAAAAACCCTAAATAATAATAATTGTCATATTGAGGCAGACCGTTTGGATAATCTACCTTATTGCAGGAACTTATTGTAATGCCCGCAATAACAGAAAAGATAATAATATATAAAAATGATTTATTTTTCATTGAATCATGATTTTTGTAAATAAATAAAAGTATACCGTCCCCATTTTACCAATTGGGATTTTGAGTTACATTTCCTTTGCTTAAAGAGATTTCATTTAAAGGAACCGGATATAAATAATCCTTGTCCGCCTTAAAGGCTCTTTTTGCCGCCGGTTCTACAATCAATAAGCTATCTGCATTCAGATTAAGGTCAGAAGCTTTTGTGTCCGGCCATTCGCTAGCGATAAATTTTGCGCCCAAAATACCCTTTGGCATCAGCGTTTCAGCCGTTTTCCAACGGATGACATCATCATATCTAAAGCCTTCCAGTGCTAGTTCAACGGTTCTTTCCCTTCTGATTTCCGTGCGCATATCCAGATTATTTGCGATTACAAATGGATTGGTCAACTGCGGCATATTTACTCTGTCACGAATTTTATTAATAGATTTATCCAGATCGGCATCAGAGATTGATCCGCTTATTTCATATTTTGCCTCCGCATATATTAGCAGGACTTCCGCATATCTTATCAAAGCTTTGTCAACCGTAGCCTTCCCGAGATTATCCCAATCCGCTTGGTTGTAACCTTTTCTGCATGCATAACCCGTTCTTTGCGCTGTAGTGGTAGGCACCCAAGTTCCTTTGTAGGCAGTATCTCCAATTTCGTACACTGTCATATTTAATCTTGGGTCACGATTCGCAAAGAATGCATTGTAACTCGATTCCGGTTCAGTCAATGGCGATTGTCCCCAGGGCAACCCATCGGTACATAAATAATTTACCAACAAATTTCTTGTAGGTGCAAAGCGACCATTTTCCATATTTCTGGAATTGTCGTGTGTAACAATAGGATTGACGTCGGTTCCATCCACAATGGCGTTGGAGCCATATACTTTCACAAATACATTTTCCTTATTTTGCGGTCCGTCTCCTTCGTGTTGAAACATATTTGCATAACTATTAAATAATCCGTAATAGTTTTCGTTCATTACTGAAGTCGCGGCGTCTGCAGCTATCTGCAAATCGACACTTGCATCTTCGTCTGTACCATGAAACTTCGCGAATGTTCCTTCATATAGAGCCGCTCTTGCTTTAAGCGCCAATGCTGCTCCCTGTGTCACTCTTCCATAATCCGCAGCCGGTAAGTTCGCCGCCCGAGGAAGCCATTTTGCCGCATAATCAAGGTCGGAAAAAATAGTATCCATTACTATTGCCCGACTCGTTCTTGGCATCAATAATTCCGGATCATTTACATCTAAAGTTTTTGTTACCAACGGAACGTCGCCATATTTTTCCACCAGTTGCAAATAATAATAAGCTCTGAAAAATCTGGCTTCCCCAAAATATCTGTTTCGGACAGATTCAGCAACATTGACCGCACGAAGTCCTTTTTCCAAAATATTATTAGCCGTAAATATATTATCGTAAGGTGAACTCCAGTCATTGCTTGTACTTGGAACAGATCTACTGCCGTTACTTATTTGATCTCCCGTATTTCCAAAGGAATCATCCGCCCTGTTATCGATTCCGTAACCAGCCAGTTGATTATATAATCTATTACAAGCTTCTTGTAAATCGCTCTCTGTATTCCAGAAATTAGCATCGGAAAAGTCTGTTTCCGGCACTCTGTTTAGCTTCATACAACTGCTCAAAAACAATAAAGCTGCGAGCATAATGTAAGGCAACTTATTTAATTTATTCATTATTATGACTTTTATAATTTTTGATTTCTATCTAATGTAAAAACATACTTTTTACTATTTAGAAAGTAAGATTCAGACCAAAAGCGACCACCCTGTAAAAGGGATAAGCAGAGGCAGAAACGCCATCCGGTACTTCCGGATCGAATACAGGTAATACTTTGGTACTTTCCCATAAGTCTTGCCCCGAAAAATAGATTCTGAGCCTTTGAATATATTTTTTATTAATCGGAATCGAATAACCAAATTGTATATTTTTTAATCGGATGTAACTTCCGTTTTGTACCCATTTGTCTGAAGGTTCAAAATCAAAATTAGAACTTTGATATTCTCTGGGAAAAAGGGCATTTCTATTATCCGGAGTCCACCTGTCCATCATTATAGACCAGGGAAGGTTAGATGTGGCATTTAATGGATTCAAAGTACTGGCATCAATCAAAAAACTCCTCTTGCCCGTACCTTGCAAAAATAAAGAAAGATCGAAGTTTTTCCAGTTTACACCGAGATTTAATCCAAATGTATACCGCGCATTTGTGGTACCTAAATTGACCAAATCGCCCGGATCCTCTGGCGTACCACCACCTGCATCTATTTTCTTATTCCCATCGAGGTCTAAATATTTCACATCACCCGGACCAACATTAGCATCGTTAAAAGACTGAACACCATAGGCCGCATAATCACCCGGCTGTTGATAATACCCGTCTGTTTTGTAGCCCCAAATAGTATTCAAAGGATATCCTTCCAAAAGTTTAACTGTACCACCGGCGCCAATAGAATTTTGCCCGTCGTACTTAATTAATTTGTTCTGATTGTCAGAAATATTGAAAGCAACTGAATAAGAACCATTTCTAAAATTGTCTTTCCATTGCGCATCAAATTCCCAGCCCCAACTTTTCAGCTCTCCAACATTACTACTGGAAACGTTTACACCAATGATGGATGGCACCTGTAAGGTTGCCAACATGTTTTTATTCTTTTTAATATAATAGTCTGCAGTAACGTTCAGGTGATTTTTTATAAAACCCATATCTAAACCTACATCAGATGTTTGTACAATTTCCCATGTTTTGCTTGGAGAGGCCAGTGTATTTTGATAAATATATTGTGCTTTCTGATCATTGAAATCTAAGGCAGTACCGCTGCTCAACAAAGGAATATAATCATATAAACCCAGAACAGCGCCATTGCCTAATTGACCCCAAGAAGCTCTCAACTTTAAGCTGGAAATAAAATTAAGTCTGTCTTGCATAAAGCCTTCCTTCTTGATATTCCATCCGGCAGAAAAAGAAGGAAACGCACCCCACCTGTTCTCCGGCGCCAGCCTGGAACTGCCATCCACACGCAAGTTGGCTTCAAACAGATACTTTTCTTTATAATCATAATTTAATCTTCCAAAATAGGAACCCATAGCCCAGGTCTTTATAGAATCTGCATTCGTTTTGGTCAGCAAATCAGCATAGTTAAAGCTGAAAAAATCGTTCGTAATCATGGAAGTAGCAGATGCAGAAAACTCATCTTTGCGATAGTCTTCATAGGAAGTCCCGACCAAAAGCTTAAAGTGGTGCTTTTCGTTGATACTAAGCGCATAATTTAAATAAGCCTGTAAGTTATTATCGTAACCTTTATTTTTAGTTTTGCTAAGGGAGTTAGGTACATTGGCACTAAAACGGATCGTATTAGTAGAACGTCCGTACCAATATAGACTTCTTTTTTCTGTTTGAGAATTATAATAATCCTGTGCTCTTCCAGCAACGATATTTAAAGTAAGGCCTTTGATTAAGTCGTGAATTTTAAGGTTCGCCTGCCCGTTGAAAACTTCGTAATTGTTATCTGTTTCCCCCGAGTTTTTCTCTATATCAACCGGGTTGACCTGCAAGTCTCCGTTGTAAATTGCACCTGTGGTATCTTCTGCAGGAACATATAAAGATTGTCGCGTTCTAATTCGATATAATCTTTCCACAATATTGCCATCGCCGTATGAATTTTGTTTAATAAACGATCCGGCATAACTAGCCCTAACAGACAAATCAACGTATTTGTTTATTTCACTGTTGATATTTAATCTTAGATTATACCTGTCATTACCGTCCGGGCCATACTTTAATATGCCTTGACGCGAATAATAACCAGCCGAAAGTAAATAGTTTAATTTTTTATCCCCTTGGCTAACGGACAAAGAGTAGTTTTGACTTGGGTTGTATTTATTCATCCCCTCCTGCACCCAGTTGATATTATCGTAATAGTCCCAACGGTCTTGTCCAGAAATATTCGGACGATAATCGAAGTTTGGATTTGCAAGCCATTGATCTTGTTCGTCCGTAAATTCTTTTTTACCGGTTGCATTAAATCTGGCCTCATCAATTAATGTTTGCTCGTCCCAGGAATTTAAACGCTGTGGTTGTCTTGCCGTAATATCTACACCATAATAACTATTAAAATTGATGCGCGTCTGACCTATATTGCCTTTTTTGGTCGTTACCAACACGACACCCGCAGCAGCTCTTGCTCCATAAATTGCCGCAGCAGCTGCATCTTTTAATATAGAAATCGAAGCAATGTCATCGGGATTCAATAAGGTCAAATCTCCTTCGAGACCATCAATTAGTACCAATGGATCTGTTGCGTTGGCAGAAGAAAAACCTCTTATCCTTAGAGAATAACCTTCACCTCCCGGCTGTCCGCTACTTCTGGTAACGGTAATACCCGGCAAGGCCCCTTGAAGTGCAGCTAACGCATTGGGTACCGGTCTGTTCACCAGCTCATCACCACTTATTGTAGCCACCGCTCCGGTCAGATCTACTTTTTTTTGAGTACCGTATCCCACAACAATAACAGAATCTAAATTTTGGATTTTAGGCAGGAGCCTAATTGTTCGGGATTCATTTTCCTTTAGCTCAGCTTCTTTAATTTCATAACCAACATTGGAGAAGACCAAAATGGCACTGGAAGTTGGCGTGACTATATCAAAAATACCGTCTGCATCCGTCACAACCGAATTTTTTGTACCCTTTACAGTAACAACCACGCCCACCATCGGCAGACCATTCTCATTTAAAACTCTACCTTTCAAATGGCGGTCTGCCACGGAAACGATGGGATGTAAATTATAATTATCCGCCGCTTTCTTTTTCGCTCTGGAAACAATAATTGTCTTGTCTTCAATAGCATAATTTAAACCATCAGATTTAAGTATTCTATCTAAGAAAGAAGTTAACGGCTCACTCTTTACACTTAATGTAAGAGGTTTTGCGTCTTTCATAAATTGATAATCACAAAATACCACATAGCCGGTCTGACGCTCAATAGCATTGAAAATTTTGTCGAGTGTGGCAGACTTCGCCGAGAAAGTAATTACCTGAGAAGTCACTTTTGCCGACGCGCTTAGCATAAAGGCAATTAAAAGAAATGTAGTCAGCTTCATTGCTAACAAGGCTTTTTTTAATAATAAAGAACGCTTAATTTGTCTGGTTTTGTGTAGATCAAAAACAAATGTTTGTAATCTGCGCGATAAATGGGACACAATTATTTTATGTGTGCCAATACCAAATACTGCTTTGAATTGCATACTTTTGTACAAGTTTTGGGTGAAACGATGAATTATCCAGTTTTACTGGAATAGTTTTGAAGTTTAAGCTACCTGAAATAATAGCCGGGAAAGGACGCCAATCTTCTTCTCGGTTTTTATTTTTTAGTGTAATTGTGCTACATAATATTTGCGGTTTATTTATTTTGAAACGATTATTTTATTTCCGTCAATTTTAAAATTTACATTCACTTTTTGTAAAGCCAAAAGCACTTGTGACAAGTAAAGGCTCTTCTGCATTTTCCCCCAGAAATGTCTATTTGGAATATCGCCATTATAAACAACATCAACATCATACCACCTGGACAATTCCTGCATTACCTCTTTTAAATCGGCATTATTGAAATTGAATAAACCATTTTTCCAAGCAATAGCATCTTCAACATCTACGTTCTTAATTTCAATTTTATTAAATGGACTTTCCTTTATTTTTGCTTGCATACCCGGTTTTATTTGAGCAAAGTCTGCAGCATCCTTTGCCCAAACTTTTACAGATCCCTCCAAAAGAGTCGTCTTTATACCTTTTAGCCCGGAATAGGCATTGATATTAAAATGCGTTCCTAGAACTTCCACTGTTGCCAATTCACTCTTCTCGTCAGTAGGTTGAATATGCACGATAAAAGGAACTCTTTCTTTGGTATTTTTCTGATAAAGCTTAGCCACTTCAAAATAGGCCTCACCTGATATTTTCACCTCTCTCTTGTTGATATTAAATTGAACCGGAAAAGAAATAGAAGATTCCGCATTTAGCCAAACGTTTGTACCATCGGGAAGTTGCAACTTGAACGTTCTGCCCCGTGGTGTCGACATGGTATTAAGGCCTACTGCTTTGGCTAATAAAGACTTCCCTTGCTGCGTGTAAATTATTTTTCCTTTTTTAAGTAAAACATTTACACCATTTTGCCTGGCCAACACTTCATTTTTGTTGCTTTGGCTATCGATTAATATTTGACTGCCGTCGGCCAATGTAAGTACTGCTCCGCCTTTACCAGGCGCGATATCATGCTTTGTATGGCTTAAAACCGTTCTATTTGCTGATGGAGCCAAAGTACCCGAAAAAGAACGAAGAGTGTATCTTAAAGAAATGAATAATAAAAAGATGGCAGCCACAGCAGCGACTAAGCGATAAATTTTTATTTGCCTTTTTTTAGTAGCGACCATTCTGTTCTTTTCCAAAATTGTTTTAAGAATCTCGTCCGAATCAGCTTCATTAAGCTTTTCGGCGGATACAAAATGATTCCAACTTTGCTCTATTGCCTGGGAAACAGTTTCATTGTCAAGCAAAAGTAATAATTGAGACAATTCTTTTCTTTCGGCTTCGCTACAATGATTGCTCAAGTAACAGTTTACCAGGTAAGCCAATCTACTTTCGTCGTTATCCATACAATTTGAACAAGTTTAATCCTGAAAAATATCAGGGCGCTAACAATTCTGTATGTATAACGATTTAAAAAGCAGAAGTACCCAGTCCACGTTAAAAAAGTTAAGAAAAAAATAAGAAAAAGATAAGTGGGAGTAAAATATTGAGTTCAAATGAAGAATCAAAAGACTTTCTGAGGCTGTCTAATGCCCGGCTAAAATGATTTTCTACCGTAGAGACGGATAATCCCAAAGAATTGGCAATTTCTCCATATTTCAAGCCTTTATCTCTGTGCAAAATATAAACTTCGCGCTGCCTCGGAGGCAGGTTTTGTATAGATCGATTAATTTTAGCTTCCAGCTCTTTGTACAAAATTGCCGCATCGGCAGTTCCTTTCTCTTTATTATATTCGCCGATCTTTAAAGAGTTTAACATGAGCGTATTTTTTGAAAACCTTCTCATATTATCAATAGCAAAATTGTGTATCATTCTATAAAGATAACTCACGAAAATCTCCTTGCCAGTAAATTTCTTTTGAGACTCCCATATTTTAAAAAATACGTCTTGGACCAAATCTTTTGCCTCTTCCTGTGAACCAGAAAGCTGAAAGGCAAAACCGTATAGCTTATCTTTATATCTATTGTACAATTCTGTAAATGCTAATTCATCGCCATTTGCAATCATTTGCAATAATACAGAATCAGCGATAAATGAGTAGTCTGGCATGCCAAGAAGCTATTACAGTTAAAAAAATGTGAAACAAAACTAAAATAAAAACTTAAAGTAACAAGTTTTATTTAGCCGATTTTAATCCAAATAGCCGCGCGGCGCTTTTTCCTTACATTATCCAAAAGTTTGAATAACGCAAGAGAGGGAAGAATACGCAATATATAAGTCAAACCAAAAGCGTCCGGCCAATCAGGCAAAGACCTTCTTGAATTTATTTTATAGCAGCGTTCGCTGAATTTTGATTTTAGGTTGTTCAGTTAACTATCCCATGTACAGAGCGAAGGTTATGAGCAAACTCTGTTAGTCCCAGGAATAAAGAAAAATAAGAAGGAAAATGGCTGTAACATATCGAAAGGCAACAAATGCGTCGATGCACTTCGGGGTGAACTTATCAAAAGGAGGACGAGTGGATCAGTGAAAGGTCAATTCGGAAATTCTTTGCCAAATATCTGTGTTGCAACCTCTGCTACTTTTTTCTTTTTTTCTTCGGGAGAACCTTGAGAAGCCATAGTGGCTGAAGTACCAATAAAAATTAGATCATTTTCCGAAAGAGCCTGAATTCTTCGGTTTAATAAACTTACATCAGCTCCTTGTTTTCCTCTGTAGGTGTGGAGTTCGTCATAAACTATATATTTGAGATTTTTAAGCATTGAATCCCTTAACCATTTTTCAGACTGTCTGGTCATTATTAGCTCCAGCATCATATAATTGGTTAAAAGAATGTCAGGTTCGTCATTTTTTATTTCTTCTCTGATATTTCCAGACTCTTGTCCAGTATATTGGGCGAATGTGATAGGGAAATCATCACCATAAACACTGTCTTTCTTCATTATTTTAATTTTCGAAATTTTTAGGAACGGTTATC
>NZ_JBNQGD010000024.1:0-2140 GCF_050436765.1 Arachidicoccus sp.
AAAATCTTGGCAAAGTCCCATTAGGGTTTGTCGGAGACCAAGTATTTAATGCATCTACCGTAGAGTTTTGAGATCCTTGAACCTGATTTAAACCTCTTAATTTTTCATTATTCAGAATCACAAAACCTAAAGCATAATCAAAGGCCGCATACAAGCTAAACCCTTTGTAAGAAACATTTGTAGAGAAGCTACCGCTTATTGTTGGCGTAGTTCTACCAACATAAACAAATTGTCTTGTGTCAATAGTATCATTATTATACACCTGATGCCATTTTGCATCTCCTAATTGTTTTAAAGTTTTGTGCTTATACGGCAAAAATGCATTGTAAACATTTGCGTCTGCATTTAACTTCTCTTGAGTAGTGTAAATACCATCCCATTTAGGCGCCCAAACTTCATCTAAGCCCACTCTTTGTCCTTCAATTAAACCACCTACCTGCATTAACTGACCGGGATGATTTGGATCCCAAACCTGCATTGTACTTTGTCTATTGCCAGATAGACCATTGTAAGGAAGTTTTTTGGCATAACTTTTTACAGTGTAAAAATTCGTATTAAAGTCAACTGCCAAACCATCCTGCTGAATCGGCTGGATAATTCGAGCATTCAAACTCAACTCCCATCCTCTATTTTGTAGCTCACCCAAATTAGTAGTATAACTGGAGAATCCACTTGTTGGATCAATTCCCAAAGAAGCAATTTTGTTATATACATTTCTAACAAAATAATCACCAATCAATGTGATTCTATCATTGAACAACCCTATATCCGCCCCAAAGTTGGTAGAAGCCGATTTTTCCCAACTTAAATCCGTATTTATATAAGAACCCACATAGGTGCCACCATTGCCATTGTAAATACCAGCATTGTTATAAACTTGAGCAGTTTGGAAATAGCCTAAAGAGCTTACATTTCCATTTTCACCCCAGCTTAAACGCGGTTTAAATGTGCTTACGATTTTATTGATATTACTATTCTTAAAGAAATTTTCCTTTTGCATATTCCAGCCTACAGAAACTCCAGGGAAAAAGCCATAATGATTTTGGGAAGAGAGTCGACTAGATCCATCGTAACGGAAATTAGCAGTTAAGAAATATAAATCTTTGTAAGAATAATTTATTCTACCAATAGCAGAAGACAATCTATCCCAAGCACTAAAGTCTGAAGAGGCGCCCGCAGGGTTCTGAATTCCACCATTTACAATGCTTGGAACCGTTGAAGCTGTAAGCCATGGTATAAAGTCGGTCGGAGCACCTTGTGCATAACCATTATCATAATAGTATTTATAATCATAAAACTCAGCACCTGCCATTGCAGAAAGATGATGGACCCCATTCAGCACTTTATTGAATTCAAAGAAAGCATTGTAAGTATATTGCTGATCATGCGAATTACTGAAAGAAGCTTTTCTATTATTGTTATAAGCCCCGCCACTACCCATTTGATAGGCCTTTGTAAAATAATTATTATAATCGTAACGCATAAAACCCGAACCAGAAGCTTTAAATTGTAAGAAAGGTAAAATTGTCCAATCAAGATTAACGCCCCCCATAAAACGTTGTTCAGTAGAAGAATTATTTGAAATATGGCTCCAATATGCGGGGTTGCCCAAAGTTGGGTCATTTGGTCCTGGAAGTGCGACACCTGATGTATCATTTGAATACCTCACGGTTGGAGCAACACCTATAAAACGTTGAAGTAAACCACCTGCAGCCCCTCCGGCAGGATCATTATAAGGCACGGAATTATTCACCGTATAGGCGGAAGTATTCATGGATACTTTAAGATTCTTTCCAATGTTCAAGCCTCCGTTAAAATTCATATTTAATCTCTTCAAACCAGAACCAATAATGATTCCATTATCCTTAACCAAACCGAGTCCCAACGCAAAATTCCCTTGATCATCAGCCCCAGAAAAATTAAGGTGATGTTCTGTCGTATTTGTCTGTTGAAAAATCATATTTTCACGATCTGCAACACTTTGCTCACGATATAAAATGCTATCAATTTGCCCCGTCACAAAAGGATTCGGATCCAATAGAAGTTTCCATCCAGGCGCGTTAAGCAATTGACGATTATCGTTTCCTACCAACTGGGTCGTATATAAACCAACAGGAGATTTAAATCCGCTATTGACTGC
>NZ_JBNQGD010000025.1:0-5166 GCF_050436765.1 Arachidicoccus sp.
CAGCCTATTAAACCATAATAATCAGAAAGTGTATATCAGATCTGCTCCAACTGCACATGAAGCAAAATTGCAATCGAAAATGGGCTTAAAAGCACTCTTGCCACTTATCCCCGAAGACAAATTTGTGCTCTAGCCTAAATAGTTCAAAAAATAATATTATCGTTTACTGCAATATGTAGTGAGCCAAATTAAAATCGTATGTCTGATAATCAAATAGTTAAGTCCAAATCGTGTCAAACTCAAGAAAAACTATTGATTTTCAATTTTGTAAAAGGGATTAATATCCTTAAAAGTAGCGTGCAGGCTTATATTCCAACTAATTCTTGGTCAATACTTGATCTTTATTATTGTATATTAGATCCGCATCAGCATGGAGACAGGTGAAATTTAAGGAGCCTTTTATACATAAGACTAATTTCTTTTATCCAGTCCCCAAGATAGTTTATTACGCAAAGTAGATAAAAAACTATTTTCCTTGAACCTAATCAGTTTCACTTTAAAAGCTTCTTTCCTGACAGCCAGATGTATACTTTTGTCCACTATTTCGCGTCGGGCGTCCAGTGTACATAGAAAATCTTCCGAGCGACTTTCAATCTCAAAAGAAATCACATTATCATCGGGTACAATAATAGGTCTGGTATTTAGATGGTGTGGAGCGATTGGTGTAATAACAAAACTAGAAGAATCAGGAAAAACAATAGGGCCATTGCAGCTCATACTATATCCGGTGGATCCGGTGGGAGTGGCTACGATCAGACCATCTGCATAATAGGTGTTGATAAATTCCCCATTTAAAAAGGTATGTACCTTCACCATAGAGGAAGCATCGCGCTTGGTAATCGTAAAATCATTTAAAGCAAAAGGCGTATCACCAAATAAAGGTTTATTGGCGTCTAAATGAATAAGGGTACGTTTGTCGATAATGTAATTTCGATTAAGCAAATCTTCCACGACAGACGCGAATGCTTCTTTACTGGTTCCCGTCAAAAACCCTAAACGCCCAAAATTTACACCCAAGATCGGAATGTTTCTGTTCTTCACAAGTGCAACAGTATCGAGGATAGTGCCATCGCCACCGAGGCTTATCAAAAAATCTATTTCATTATTTAAATCATCCGCATTATTAAATACACGAAGCATGGGAAATAAGGAAGATACTTCCGGATATTGCTGATATAGAGTCTTATATAGAAATACTTCAATATTACTTTTACTTAGTTCTTCTAACAATGCAAAAGTATCAGCGGTATATTCATTGGGCAGCTCACGACCATATATGGCTACTTGCATGGAAAATCTATTTGGTAAATGGAACTGTGAATCTACATCAAAAAAATTACATGGTATTACGTGTATAACCCGTTTTAAAAGGCATCGAAAATCCAACACCAATCATACTTTTTACTTGCAAACCCGGACTGGTACCAAGCGGCCCAAATAATCGAACATCATCATCATAAATCAAATCCAGACTATAAGAAGCCGATATAAATTTATTAATTTTAAAATTTAGATAATTACTCATATCCATATCTACATTTTCTGGATTATGTGTATAATCCGAAAACAAATTCAAGTTAGCCTTATAGTGAATATTTTTCATTACATTTTTATCGTAATTTATGGAAGCAAAGGCACCCGGCGCAAATCGGTACCGATGCGCACCAATACCATATAAATTTTGCTCAGCTAAATATTTATTAAGCACCACAGTAAGCCTTGTGGTAAATGGCGACGCAAAAATAGACAATGCATTGTCCGGCTGATAATCAAGACCTGCAGAAACTACTGCATACCCCGGAGACAAGAAAGAAGAAATTAATTTAGAACTATCTCTAGTAAAATAGTTACGCCCATCGAATAGTTGAGATCGCCCATTAATTAAAAAAGAAGCAGACAATTTTCCCGAACTATCCAGTTTGCGCCCATATTTAGTAGTCCCGGCAATGCGGTCATCATTTTTTCTGGCACCCGAAGAAGTGGTTTGCACATACCCAAAATTAAAATCCAAATTCGTATCCCAGGTATGATTGCCTTTGCGGTAATACGCAAACGCATTAAGATAAGAAGAAATAGAAAGTGAAAATTTATCACCGCCGGCTGCCCAGTTTTTCAGAGCGCTCTGCGAGAGATTCAGGTTACCGCTGCCGCCGCGCTTCCATTTCCACGGAATTGTATCTTTTGCAGCTTTACGAACAGTTATAAATATTTCAGATGGTAACGAACGAACCGGAATATCCTGTGCACTAGCACAAAAAATTGCACAAAAAATAAAAATAAAGAATAGAAAAAAATGCCTAATAAATTTTATCAAAATCGAATCCATTTTTTTGTAAGACCTCTTGCGGCCCTCCATTAAGTAAGAAATTCATTGTCTTCACAAAATATTCGAACCAAACAGGCTCAAAATTAAAATTACTAACAAAAGTAACTATCAAAAAGCTAATTTTTTATTAATTGTCTGTCAATATGACATTGCTTGCATTTTTCGTTATTTTTGCATTTCTAAAATTGTATTTTTTTAAATGGAAGAACTGAAACTCCAACAAAAGGAAATTGTTGAAACAAGGCAAGGAGAGGCATTTGCGCCTTTCACCAAGGACGAGAATGTATATACGAAGAAATTTTATATTGAAAGCTACGGTTGTCAAATGAATTTTAGTGATAGCGAAATTGTAGCCTCCATTCTAAATAAAGAAGGTTTTGGCGCCACACGCAATTGCGAAGAAGCCGATTTGATTTTTGTAAATACGTGTTCCATTCGTGAAAAAGCTGAACAAACGGTGCGCAAACGCTTAACCGAATTTAGGAAAATAAAAGAGTCCAGGCCGGGAATATTGGTTGGTGTATTAGGCTGCATGGCAGAGCGCTTAAAATCAAAATTTTTAGAAGAGGAAAAGCTAGTAGACATTGTCGTAGGCCCGGATGCTTATCGCGCTTTGCCTGCACTTGTGCAAGAGGCGGAAACCGGCCAGAAAGCGGTCAATGTAATGCTTAGCCGAGATGAGACTTATGCTGACATTTCTCCCGTTAGGCTCAACAGTAACGGAGTATCTGCTTTTATCTCTATTATGCGTGGATGCAACAATATGTGCAGCTTTTGTGTTGTCCCCTTTACCCGCGGCCGGGAACGCAGCCGCAATCCTCTTTCCATCGTTGCCGAAGCAAGGGATTTATTTGACAGAGGTTTTAAAGAAGTTACACTCCTTGGACAAAATGTAGACAGTTTTTATTTTCTGGATGAAGAAAAAAGTGAAACAATCACTTTTGCCAAACTACTGGAAATGGTCGCCCAAGTGCATCCCGATTTAAGAGTAAGGTTTAGCACCTCCCATCCTAAAGATATTACCGAAGATGTATTGCATACAATTGCCAAATACGAAAATATTTGTAGCTATATTCACCTGCCTGTACAAAGCGGTAGCACACGCATTTTACAATTGATGAATCGCAATTACACGCGCGAATGGTATATGGCCAAAATAGCGCAGATAAAAAAAATCATCCCCGATTGTGGCATCAGCAGCGATATGATCACAGGTTTTTGTACAGAAACAGAGCAGGATCATCAAGATACATTAAGTATTATGCGCTTTAGCGAATACGACTATGCTTATATGTTTTACTACAGCGAACGCCCCGGGACCCTTGCTGCGCGTAGACATACAGACGACGTGCCTCTAGAAATAAAAAAACGTCGCTTGCAAGAAGTAGTGGATATGCAATATCAACTTTCCTTAAACAGCAACTTAAAAGACGTTGGCAAAACTTTTAAAGTATTAATTGAAGGGGAGAGCAAAAAAAGTGAAAACGACTGGATGGCGCGCAACTCTCAAAATAAAGTAATTGTTTTTCCCAAAGGTGAACACGGTTTTCAAAAAGGCGATTATGTTACCGTTAAAGTGAAAGAATGCAACAAAGCAACTTTACTCGGCGTAGTTGTTTAAATATAGGGAATCTGAGAATAAATTAATGGCTCAAATCATAGATCTAAAATCTACACTGAATGGATTTACAAACAGTAAAAAACAGGTTCGATATAATCGGAAACGCGCAAGCACTTAACTATGCTCTGAACGTAGCTATTCAGGTAGCCAACACCGATCTAAGTGTATTGATTGCGGGCGAAAGCGGTGTGGGCAAAGAAGCATTTTCGCAAATCATTCATTCTTTATCTGCACGTAAGCACAACCAGTTCATAGCGGTCAACTGCGGCGCCATTCCCGAAGGAACTATTGATAGTGAGTTATTTGGCCATGAAAAGGGCTCTTTTACCGGCGCAGTCGATCATCGTAAGGGCTATTTCGAAACGGTAAATGGCGGTACTATTTTCCTAGACGAAATAGGTGAAATGCCATTGGGTACACAAGCAAGATTATTGCGCGTTTTAGAAACCGGCGAATATATTCGCGTCGGGTCTTCCAAAGTTCAAAAAACGGATGTACGCGTAATAGCAGCCACCAACAGAGATTTGTATGATTTTACACAGTCGGGGAAATTTAGAGAAGATTTATATTATCGGTTAAGCACCGTACCTATTCGTGTACCGGCACTGAAAGATCGCAAAGAGGATATTTATTTATTGTTTAGAAAATTTGTTGCAGATTTTGCTGAAAAGTATAAGAAACAACCACTCCAATTAGATGAGCAGGCGGTGCAATTGCTGATAAATTACCCTTGGCCGGGAAATGTGCGTGAGTTGAAAAATATAGCCGAACAAATCTCCGTTCTAAGTACCTCTATCAATATTAATACCGTAGAACTTCAACGTTTTTTACCCGAATTACACAACAACCGTTTACCGGTATTAGCTTCTCAGAAGTATGCGGGTAGTGAATTCGCCAATGAAAGGGAAATCCTATACAAACTCTTTTTTGATATGAAAAAAGACGTAACTGAATTGAAAAAAATGTTTGTAGAATTATTGAAGAATCCTTCTATTGCCAATTCAATGAATGATTATACAAAAGAAAATTTATTGAATAAATTCGATGATGATGCCGGAAGCATTCAACCCTATTATGCAAATAATGCAATAGGAAATACTTCAACAGAATACAACAACCATCAACCTGTTATCTTGCAACCGCAAACTGATAACGATATTCATTCGCACGAAGAGGTGGAAGAAACACTCAATATTATGGATAAAGAAAAAGAACTCAT
>NZ_JBNQGD010000026.1:0-28033 GCF_050436765.1 Arachidicoccus sp.
GATAACCGTTCCTAAAAATTTCGAAAATTAAAATAATGAAGAAAGACAGTGTTTACTATAAACAGGTACAACTTTTAGTACGAGTATTACCACTATTAGATAGTGAAAAGTGTTTCGCTCTAAAAGGAGGAACAGCCATCAATTTATTTTTTAGAGAATTACCACGGTTGTCGGTAGATATTGACTTGCTATATCTTCCTTCTGAAGGACGTGAAGAGGCTTTGATTAATATTCGTGCAGCATTAACACGTTTGAGTACATTAATAAAGAAGACAATTCCAGATATACGTATACAAAATACTCACGAACAAAGTGATGCACTACGTCTGATTCTTCAGTTAGGAGATGTTCGCATAAAAGTGGAATTATCTCCTGTAATAAGAGGAACTGTATTTCCAGAAGAGCGCATGGAGGTATGTGAAGTAGTAGAAAAAGAATTTGGTTATGCTGAAATCCAAGTTGCTTCATTACCTGATTTATATGCTGGAAAAATTTGTGCAGCTTTGGATAGACAGCATCCTAGAGATTTGTTTGATGTGAAGTTTCTCTTAGAGAACGAAGGTTTTACTGAGGATCTTCGTAAAACATTGTTAGTATTTCTCATAAGTCACCAACGACCTATGTCAGAACTGTTAGCTCCGCACAGAAAGGATATAGGGGATATTTATGTTTCTGAATTTGCAGATATGGCAGAAGTAAATATACCAATTGAAGAATTAGAGCAAACAAGGGAGCATCTTATTGATATTATCCATAAAAATATGACGGATAATGAAAGAAATTTTCTACTATCCTTTAAAGGTAGAAATCCCAATTGGGATTTATTGGGATTAGAAAACATAGATGAAGTTTCTAATTTACCTTCTGTTCAATGGAAACTAATGAATCTAAAAAATATGGATATTGTAAAGCATACAAAAGCTCTGGATAAATTGAAGACAGTTTTATATCCTATTAAAGAAGATAAACTTACGGATATATAATTCTCTATGTGTAATACAATTTACTATATTTACCACAACACTCTAAAGAATGGATGCCTTTAAAACCCTGCTATTCGGGATTTGAAATCCGGAATTTTCAACAAATAAATAAAAGACAGGGCGTATAAAACAATGGCATTGTGATTTCGGCACAACGAATATTAAGATATTGAATTATGAAATTGATATTATAAGCAAAATGGCAATTTATAAATTAGGACAAAAATTAAGCTTTATTAAAGAACTCCCTTTCAAGTTTGAAAAGGGAATTCAGTCGTTAGTCGAGAAGAATTTAAAATCACTTTTGAATCTTGAATTTATCCGTTCCGAGTTTGCGCTTAACAATTTCCGTATAGATACTTTAGCATTTGACGTGGAAAGTAAATCATTTGTAATTGTTGAATATAAACGGGATAAGAATTTCAGCGTAATTGATCAGGGATATGCATACTTATCTTTAATGCTAAACAACAAAGCAGATTTCATTTTGGACTTCAACGAAAACAATAAAACAACGCTCAAGCGCACAGATGTTGATTGGACACAATCAAAAGTGATTTTTATTTCACCGCAGTTTACAACCTATCAAAGAGAAGCAATAAATTTCAAAGACCTGCCGATTGAACTTTGGGAAATCAAACGGTTTGAGAATGATACGATTTCATTTGACCAGATTCAAAAGACATCGGCAAAGGAAAGCATCAAAACTATTTCGAGAAATGACAAAGCGGTTGAAGCCGTCAATAAAGAAGTGAAAGTATTTACCGAACAAGACCATTTACAAAAAGTCGATTTTGAAACGAGAGAACTTTACGAACAAGTAAAAGAGCGGCTTATGTCTCTTAGTGATAATGTTACAAACCAACCCAAAAAGCAAACAATCGGATTTAAAATCGACAATAATATTTTCTGCGACATTGTGTTACAGGGTAAGGGTTTAAAAATTTATTTAAACCTTAAAAGCGGCGATTTGCAGGATCAAAAGAAAATTGCAAGAGACGTTTCAAACGTTGGGCATTGGGGCAACGGTTCTTACGAAATAAAACTTACAGATTTGGATGATATTGACTATATCATCAGTTTATTAAAACAATCGCTACGAATTAATAAGAAAAAGTAAATTTAGTTTAAGATTTTATAATATTAGTTATTAGATGAGTGAAGATCAGAAAAGACAACTGGAGCAGCAACTTTGGAATATAGCAAATACGTTGCGCGGCAAAATGAATGCGGATGAGTTCCGCGACTATATTTTGGGTTTCATTTTCTACAAATACCTGAGCGAGAAAATGGAAATGTTTGCCAACAATATTTTAAAGCAGGATAAAATAAAGTTTCGGGATATAACGCCGAAAACACCGCAGGCTGTGGAATTTTTGGAAGCCATCAAAGAAGAGTCACTGGAAAAGCTGGGTTATTTTTTAAAGCCTGAAGAATTATTCGGAGAGGTGGCTGCCAGAGGCAAAGGAGGCAATAAAGAAGACGAAACTTTCGACGAAGCAAAAACAAACTTCATACTCAAAGACCTACAAAAAATCCTTATCAATATCCAGTTGAGCACGATGGGTACGGAAAGCGAAGAAGATTTTGACAATCTCTTTGAAGATATGGATTTGAACAGCACCAAGCTGGGTAAAACGCCTGAAGCCCGCAATGCCATTATTGCCAAAGTGCTTTCTCATTTGGATAAGATTGATTTTAAATTGGAAGATACCGAATCGGATGTTTTGGGCGATTCCTACGAATACCTGATTGCACAATTTGCCAGCGGCGCCGGTAAAAAGGCGGGCGAATTCTATACGCCGCAAGAAGTTTCTAAAATTCTCGCACAGATTGTTACCACGGGAAAGCACAAACTGAAATCGGTGTATGACCCAACTTGCGGCTCCGGTTCTTTGTTGTTGCGCGTGGCAAGGGAGACGAAAGTGGGAAATTTTTACGGACAGGAAATGAACCGTACCACGTACAACCTTGCGCGGATGAATATGATTTTGCATGGTGTGCATTACCGTGATTTTGACATCAAGCAGGAAGATACGCTTGAACGCCCGCAACATATCGACAAGCAATTTGAAGCAATTGTCGCCAATCCACCGTTTTCCGCTAAGTGGAGTGCCAATCCATTGCACCTGAGTGATGACCGATTCAGTCAGTACGGCAAGTTGGCTCCCTCCAGCAAAGCTGATTACACTTTTGTACAGCACATGATTTATCATTTGGCAGATAACGGAACAATGGCGATTGTATTACCGCACGGTGTTTTATTTCGCGGAGCGGCAGAATTGCATATCCGAAGATATTTAATTGAACAAAAAAATTATTTGGATGCCGTTATCGGTTTGCCGGCAAATATTTTTTACGGTACAAGTATTCCTACATGTATTCTGGTATTCAGTAAATGCCGTAAGGAAAACGAGAACGTATTGTTTATAGATGCAAGCCAGGGGTTTGAAAAAGTAAAAAACCAAAATGTTTTGCGAGAGGAACACATCAATAAGATTGTGGACACATATCGCAATCGCAAGGAGATTGAAAAGTACAGCCATTGCGCTACTTTACAGGAGATTGCCGATAATGATTATAATCTTAACATTCCTCGTTACGTGGATACTTTTGAGGCGGAAGAAGAAATCGATATTCATGCCGTGATGCAAGAAATAAAAACTTTGGAAGCCAAGCGTGCCGATTTGGATAAGCAGATAGATGTATATTTTAAAGAACTGGGATTATTTTTTTAATGGTTTGATCCTTAATGTTTACAGTTGAGAATAATAATAATCGAGATGAAAACAAAGAGTAACAATAAACGTAATGTTCCAAATTTGAGATTTAAGGAGTTTGGATATGATTGGGAACGGAAGACATTGGGAGAAGTGTTTGCCATTGGAAATGGAAGAGATTACAGACATTTAGATAAGGGGGAAATCCCAGTATTTGGGACTGGAGGAATTATGACTTATGTCAACTCATTTCTTTATGACGGTGAAACTGTTTGCATTGGAAGAAAAGGGACAATTGATAAGCCTCTATATTATAAGGGCAAAATTTGGACTGTTGATACATTGTTTTATACTCATTCCTTCATTAGTGCCGTTCCAAAATTTGTTTTCTATATTTTCCAATTAATAAACTGGAAAGAACACAATGAAGCATCTGGCGTTCCGAGTTTGTCAAAGAAAACAATTGAAGAAATAGAAATTCATTTGCCTTCGCTTCTCGAACAACAAAGAATCGCTTCTTTCCTTTCTTTAATTGATGGCAGAATCCAAACTCAAAACAAAATAATTGAAAATCTAAAAACCCAAATGTTGGGATTGCAAGAAAAGATTTTCAGACAAAAAATAAAATTAAAAAATAGTAATGGAAGATATTTTCCATTATGGAGCTTCAAAAAAGGAGGTGAATTATTTGAAAGTATTTCTAATAAAAGCCACAATTCTGATTTATCAATATTAGCGATAACCCAAGTTAAAGGAGCCGTTCCACGAGATTTAATTGATTATCAAATTATGGTTACTGAAAGAAGTATTGAAAGTTATAAAGTGGTGGAAATAGGTGATTTTATCATTAGTTTAAGAAGTTTTCAGGGAGGTATTGAGCATTCTGATTATAAAGGTATTTGTAGCCCCGCATATATTATTCTTAGAAACAAGATTGAGATTATGCAGAGCTTTTATAAATACTATTTTAAAACGCCCGATTACATTAAACTACTTAACAAAAAACTAGAAGGAATAAGAGATGGAAAGATGATTAGTTACAGTTATTTCGCTGAGATACTTATTCCATTTCCAGAATTAGAAGAGCAAAAGCAAATTGCTTTATTTTTGTCAAAAACAGACCAAAAAATCCAAACTGAAAAAGCAATTTTAGAGCAATTGGGAATACAAAAAAAATATCTGTTACAACAAATGTTTGTGTAGAAAATTATACAAACATTTGTTGCAGTAAAAACCTTTTCTGTCCTTCTAATTTTTGCAAAAGTTGGATTTCAATGTCAATTTTTGAGTCGATAGAGGAAAGGAATTCAGCGATTTTAGTTTGTTCCTTTAGCAGAGGGAAAACAACCATTGTTTTGCCCAATTCCGTTTGATTGATACTCGCTTGGCTTACAGCCTGATTGCAAATAGATTTAAAATAATTACGAATTTTTACGGTATTCAAGTAATAATAAAGGAATAATGGATTTAATCCATATTTACTTTTTATACATAATAAATTCATTCCATGATATAACTCTAAATCAAAATAAGCTATTGCCGTTTTCCCAATGTGAGAAACGCTATTGATATTACTTAATAAAATATCTCCCTTTTTGATTTTATAATCGTCAATATTTCCATCAAAGTCGATGTAACCAATTTTGTTTAGATTGATTGTACCATCACTGATTGTTTCAATTCTGGTTACTTTGTATCCATAAGAATTACAATTTTGGTCTTTACTTAATCCGCTTTTAATGTGGGCAATCTCTCCCAATTTCTTTTCTTCCCACTCTGGAAAAGAATTTCCGTTTTCATCTTTGAATCTCAATTGACAAGAAAATACTCTTTTAGTAACGGTAGCCTTTAGTACATTTAACTCCTTAATTATTTTGTTTTGGGTTTGAATACGTTCATCCAACAAGCTCAATAAAGGAGTGATTTTTTCTTGCTCATTTACAGAGGGAAATGATAATTCTATTTTTGAAATCCTTCTAGTATTGATGCTTAAAACCTTCGACCCTTGGGACTCTTTTTGAATTTGGGTTCTGACAGAATTAGATTTGAACAAATAACCATTAAAGCCCAAATGAAAAATACTTGATTTTGGTCTTCCTAATAAGGTGTGTAAACCTGATAATAATTTCTCGCCATTGACATTTATAATTTCGATACTTTTACCTACATCATTCAAATCTTCGGAAGCATCTGCAAATATGACATCTCCTTCTCTGCAATAATTTTCATCAGAGATTCTTACCACATTTATTTCGTCATTTATAAATGGGACTATTTCATTCGTAATATCAAATAAGGTTTGAAATTTAGTATGAATATCTCCGTAATGGATATTTTTTACAGTTCCTATTTCGTAATTCAAATTTTCACGAGAAAAGAAATTGGTTACTTTGAATTCCATGACTTCCCCCAACTTCTTAGTTTCCCATTCCTCAGTAAATTCAGTAAATCTCAAATTTGGAACATTACTGAATGTATATCCTTAAGTATTTCAAAAACTTTATTCATTTCCTTTGAGGTTTTTAAACTTAAAATCTGTTATGAACGAACAAAAGACAATTTCTGAAATCATTGAATTATGGAAAGCCGACAAAAAACTGTACATTAAGAAATCGAGCTATTCTGCTTACGTATTATTGCTTGAAAACCACATACTGCCGGTATTTGGGAGCAGCATGTCTGTAACAGAGAAAGATGCACAAAGTTTTGTATTTCAAAAGCTCGAGCAAGGATTGAGTCACAAAACCGTAAAGGACATTTTGATAGTGTTGAAGATGGTTTTAAAATTCGGTGCGAAACATAAATGGTTCGACTATCAACCGCTTGAGATACATTTTCCTACTGAACGGGAAAAACTAGTGATTGAAGTATTAAGCCGAACCAACCAGAAAAAAATAATGAATCATGTAAAGGAGCATTTCACATTCCGGAATCTGGGCGTTTATATTTGTTTAAGTGCAGGAATGCGTATCGGCGAAATTTGTGCACTTACATGGGAAGATATTAATACTGAAACAGGAATTATTCATGTGCGAAAGACCATACAACGTATCTACAATATTGAAAACGGTATTCGTAAAACAGAGCTTATTTTAGATACACCGAAAACAAAACATTCTATACGCGAGATACCGATGAGCAGAGATTTACTCAGAATGATCAAGCCGGACAAGAAAATTGTAAATAATTCTTTTTTTGTGCTGACCAACGATGCAAAACCCACAGAGCCTCGAACTTACAGAAGCTATTACAAAAAACTTATGGACGAATTGGGAATGCCTTCACTCAAGTTTCACGGATTGCGGCACAGCTTTGCTACAAGATGCATCGAAAGCAACTGTGATTACAAAACCGTCAGCGTTTTACTTGGGCATTCAAACATCAGCACAACATTAAATCTGTATGTTCATCCGAATATGGAACAAAAGAAAAAGACAATAGAACAAATGTTCAAAGGATTAAGGTAGAATTTAACTAACTTGGCATTCATTATGAGCAAGCAATCCGAACAAGTACTGGAAGAACAATTGATATCCCAATTACAAAAATTGGGGTATCAATATATTACGGTGGCAAATGAAACAGCCTTGTTAGCCAATTTAAAAACACAATTGGAGAAACACAATAAGATCTCACTTTCTACTGCCGAATTTGATAAAATATTGAATATACTCAATAAAGGTTCTTTATTTGAAAAAGCAAAAATTCTGCGGGAAAGACAACACATTATCAGGGATAATGGGGATAATCTTTATTTCGAATTTATACAGACAGAACATTGGTGCCAAAATGAATATCAAGTGACGAATCAGGTAACGATGTCCGGCAAATATGAAAATCGATATGATGTCACATTACTTATTAACGGATTGCCGTTGGTGCAGATTGAACTTAAGCGCAGAGGCTTAGAACTGAAAGAAGCCTTTAACCAAACCAATCGTTATCAACGCCATTCTTATGGTTCCGGAAATGCTTTGTTTCAATACATTCAATTATTCGTCATCAGTAATGGCGTAAATACAAAATATTTTGCCAACAATCCCAAACAGAGTTTCAAACAAACGTTTTATTGGACGGATGCCGAAAATAAACGGCTTACAAACATACTGAACGGCTTTACAGATACTTTTCTGGAGCCTTGTCACGTCAGTAAAATGATATGCAAATACATTGTTCTGAACGAGTCCTATAAAGTCCCGATGGCACTTCGTCCGTATCAGTTTTATGCTGTTGAAGCACTGATTGAACGCGTAAAGAACTCCACGAAAAACGGTTATATATGGCATACAACGGGTTCTGGAAAAACATTGACGAGTTTCAAAGCGAGCCAAATTTTAATGAATCTTCCGCAAGTACACAAAGTCATCTTTGTAGTGGACAGAAAAGATTTGGATTATCAGACAACCAGAGAGTTCAACAGTTTCAGTGAAGGTAGTGTTGACGGTACAGATAATACGAATAATCTTGTAAAACAATTTATTGGAACATACACAGATAAAAAAGGAGAAGCCAAAAATACCAAATTGATTGTTACGACTATTCAGAAACTCAACACAGCAATCAGCAAGATGAAGTATGAAAAGAAAATGGCGGATTTGAAAGGTAAACGTATTGTTTTCATATTCGACGAATGCCATAGGAGCCAGTTTGGAGAAACGCACGCTCGAATTAAAGAGTATTTCAATAATGCGCAAATGTTTGGCTTTACAGGCACACCTATTTTCGCAGATAATGCCAATAAAAATGAATTGGGCAAGCGAACGACTAAAGACCTTTTTGAAGACTGCCTGCACAAGTATGTTATTACAGATGCCATTAAAGATGAAAACGTATTGAAATTCTCTATAGAATACGTAGGGCGATATAGGCAAAAAGACAGTGCAACTGAAATTGATATTGAAGTGGAAGATATCGATACGCAGGAATTGATGGAAGATAAGAAACGATTGGATAAAATTGTTGATTATATTATTGCCCATCACAATCGAAAAACACATAACAAAGATTTTTCCGCCATGTTTTGTGTGGACAGTGTAAAAAGCCTTACGAAATACTATGATTTATTTAAGCAGAAAAAACAAGAAGGTAAACACAATCTGAATATCGCAACTATCTTCAGTTATGCTGCAAATGAAGATAATGCCGATGCAAACGGATTTTTACCTGAAGAATTGTCTATTGCAGAAGAGCCGAAGGTTTTATATGGTTTGGCGGCACATAGCCGTGAAAAACTGGATGAATATATTGAAGATTACAATCAGCTTTACGGTACAAAATATTCGACCAAAACCAGTCAAGATTTTTACAATTATTACAACGACATTTCCAAGAAACTTAAAGACCGCGAACGTCAACCGGAAAATGATAGTCACAGAATTGATATTTTATTAGTGGTCAATATGTTTCTGACCGGTTTTGATGCGAAAAAAATAAATACTTTATATGTTGATAAAAATTTGAAATATCATGGACTGATTCAGGCATACAGTCGAACTAATAGGGTTTTGAATGAAACAAAATCACAGGGCAACATCGTTGTTTTCCGCAATCTGAAAAATCGGACGGATGAAGCAATAACTCTTTTCAGTAATAAAGATGCTATTGAAGTTATCATCATGCAACCGTATGAAAATTATGTCATTGCCTTTGATACAGCATTTGAAAAGTTGACGGAAATAGTTCCGACACCTGACAGTGTCAACGGGCTTGTAACAGAAGAAGATGAATTGGATTTTATAAAGGCTTTCCGCGATTTAATGAGAATTACGAATGTGCTGACCACATTTTCTAACTTTAAGTGGGGAGATTTGAAAATGAGCGAACAACTTTTTGAGGATTACAAAAGTAAATACCTTGATTTGTGGCAAAAGGTAAAAGATAACCATAGGAAAGAGAAGGTTTCCATTCTGGAAGATGTGGATTTTGAATTGGAACTGATTCATCGGGATGAAATAAATGTGGCATACATTATTCATCTTTTAATAAAATTAAAAACAACAACGTCTCAAAGCAGAGCCGCCAAACAAACAGAAGAAGAAATATTTAATCTACTGAATACTGAAGCTGCTTTGCGTAGTAAGCGCGAATTAATCGAAAAATTCATACAGGAAAATCTTCCTGTCATTTCGGATGCCGATAATATTACTCCTGCATTTGAAAAATTTTGGAATGCGGAGCAGCAGAAAGAATTTTCAAAAATTGTGAAGGAAGAAAGCTTATCAGCCGAGCGCACGCAAAAACTTATTGAAGATTATCTCTTTGCAGAAAGAGAACCCTTACGTGATGAGGTTTTGGAACTTATTGAAGGCGAAAAACCAAGTTTGCTGCAACGGAAAATTTTAGGCGATCGAATTTTAAAAAGAATAATGGATTATATAAATACGTTTATAAACGGAATGAGCCTGAATTAGGTAGTAGGTAGTATTTCATAAAGTATCTAATTTGTAATTCGTTCATGAATTACAAATTTTTGTACCCACCCATTTATGAAATTATTTTCCAATAGCCCTCTTTTCTGCCGCCTGCTCGTTCCAATATTTTTGCCTCTCTGAGCTTGCGTATATTGTTTTCAATCGCCGTTATGCTTATGCCGATATTTTGCGCCACTTCTCTTGCCGATATTTTGGGGTTGCTATTTATTAAGTGTAATATTTTGATTTGCGTCGCAGAAAGTTCTTTACCCAATTCTTTACCCAACCCTTTACCCAACGCATGCTGTATATTTTCACCAGTTGCTTCGGCAGCCGGAAATATCATTCGAGTGAAATTCTCGGAGAAGCGAAAACACCTATGCCCGTAATAGGCTGTTATCCGCATAACACCCGTACCCAATTGCTCTACCATTTCTAAGTCTTTATAAACGCGCATCAACTCCTTGTTACGGGGAATGGAGTAACCGTCAAAAAATTCACTCCGGCTTAAACCTTCGGACAGAGAACCTGCCGAAGTAATTTCTATCCTGTCCGTAAATATTTCAAATTTAGGCGGCACTTCGCGCGTATAATCGTTATGTACAATCGCTTATGTAAACTAAAATATTATGTAAACGCTGCTCATCCTGCCGTTTACCACTGTTCTATTTCCGGCCCCTTAAACTCGATTCTTTACATAATTACTTTACATAATAATTGCCAAATTTGGGGTATTTAACCTCAAATTAGTAATTATGGAAGTAAAGCATCTGTCTGCACTGACTGCAGATTTCTTGGAAGTATTAAAAGCCTCCAAATACAGGCCGGCCTGTATTAAGAAGTGTGTCCATTCCTGGGAGCATCTTGACAGGTACATGATAAATTTAGGTATTACTATTTATAGTAGAGCAGTTGGGGAAGCCCATATTAAGGCTCGATTTGGCGATATACCTTATAACGATTATAAAAAATCAAGTAAAGATAGGATCCGTTATATCGAGATTCTTTCGGATTACTTGGAAAAGGGATCCTTTTCTGTCAAACGACTCATGATGCCGCCTATCACATTTATAAGTGACCTAGGTATTCCTTTTAATGAATTCATTGAATATGCCATAGCTGAAAAGCGTCCAGCATCAACGGTTCAGCGTTACAAAGAACGAATTAAAAACCTTTATCTCTTTCTGCAACAGACACAAAGAGTCGTATCAGATATCGATGCACCATCTATAATGCAATTTTTGTCTCACTTAAATAAAACAGTTAATGGTGAAGTAAATAAAAATAATACGATCATGACCATTAGAGTATTCCTGCGATATCTGTGTGAAAGAAAGTTATTAGTGAACAATTACCCTAAATACTGGAATTCTATATTGCAATTAAGACAGATAAGACAACCTAAAATACCATCTGTATATTCTTGTGAAGAAATAGAAAGATTGATAAAAATAATCGATCGGAGTAGCCCGCAAGGTAAGCGTGATTATGCGATGATCTTACTTGCTGCGCGATATGGGTTACGCGTCTCTGATATTATTGGGCTGCGTTACTGTAATCTAGATTGGACAACCAACCGCATTATTCTTGTACAGCGAAAGACAGGGAAGAAAATAGATCTGCCACTCTCAGAAGAAATGGGAAATGCGATTATAGACTATTTAAAGTTTGGATGCCCTGTTATTGATGCGCCTTATCTATTTATTAAGGCCAATGCTTTAAAAAACAAGTACAATTGTCAAAAAACAAAATATATAAATATTTCTGTGAAAGCCAATAGGTGTTAAGGTTTCAGCGAGTAACTAGAACTAACTTTTAACAACTGGAAGGGCTATTTTTCGAGCTCTTAATTATGAGCATGGGCTTTCCAGAATTATTTGATTCATTTTTAGCAGGACAGGACATTTTCTATGCTCAGTTTAATGATATTGAATTTTACATTGAGGATACCGAGCAAGAGCATTTGTATTATAATGTTCTTAAAATATTATTTCCTAATATTAAGTTCAATAAAATATTTCCATTAAACGGTAAAGGTAACGTCATTACAGAATCTCAATCTAACGTTGTCAACAAGAAAAAGGTGTTTGTAGTGGATTTGGACTTTGACCATATTTTAGGAACAAAGGTTAATCACCCGAATTTATTCTATCTCAAAAAATACTCAATAGAAAATTGCTTAATCTCTAAAAAAGCCATTTATGAACTAATAAGGCTTAAGGACTCTAAACTAAAAGACAGCGACATAGATCAACTTTTTGATTATAACGACTTACTTAGTAAAACGGCAGATTGTTTAAGCGAAATTGCTTCTTCTTTCATTCTAATTCAGCAACACTCATTGGGACTTTCTTACTATGGATTAAACACAAATCGAAACTTTGATTTTGCTGGAGCCTCTCCAGTCTATCGACTCAATTTTATTTCCGACTACCTATCATCCGTTGAAAATACATTAAAGACGAAAAAGAAAAGTTATACACTAAGAGCGCAAATACGAAAATTAAAAACATATTTCAACACAATAATTAATGCCTTATCAAATATACCTGGAAAATATATTCTTTTATTCATTAAAGACCGTTTACAAGCTTTAAACTTAATCATACAAATGAATGTGGACTCTTTCACTTATGCATTATCAAAGGACTTTTCTGGAAATGAATTAAATTATTTAAAGACTTCGATTACAAACTATATAACATGATAAATCTGCTGCTAATAACTGTGCTTTCATTTTTTGCCCGTTGGGCAAAACGAAAGCTCTGTTGAACGGAATCTTTGGTAGCCATCAGCTTTATGGAGTTTTTGAAAGTAGCTAAAAAGTAGTAGAAAAATATTATTTTTAAACATTCAAAAGAATTATAACGTAATAGAATTACCGAAAAAGTGCTTTTGAGATTTGAACTTATTTTAAAAACCAATATTATAGAAAAGAACAGTTGGATATTTTGTCCCCAATAGCGTCTTACGGCGACATCGGTCGATAAAAAAGTATACCGCAAAGCCACATCATAACTTTCAAGGTGGGGCTTTTAAAATGGGCTTTACGGATACTTTTCTATGAGTTGTGCGTCACTTATAAAAACCTCGCAAATGTTTAAAAAAATCATTTTATTTGTCTTGTACCTGACATTCTTGGTGTCTTGCTCAAAAAGTGACATATCGTCTAATAATACAGTGGTCGGAACCTGGATATTTACAAATCAAACTATCAATTCGTATGCTTATCCCGCAGTTTTGACAAATAGCCCTTTTCCTATCCAAAATTCTACATCATCAACAACATTGGACAGCATTAAAATAACTTTTGACAATAGTGGTAATTATACATTTCGGAATTTTCATTTGCCTATTGACAATGGAAAATATACTATTGTTCAAGATAGTTTCATCATAATTAAGCCCGACACGGCAGCTTTCATAAAGTTCAATTATTCATTGCCTTCATTTACGACAGGTACTGGCAACCAGCCCCCGTCAGGCTATTCACCATACACTAATTTTCACTTTTCTACGGACACGATATTGTTCAAAAAATCGACCAATAATAATATCACTTTTTCGGGAACCTGGTTGACAAAAGCAACTAGCCCAATACTACCAAGCAATGACACATTAATACTAAACCAATCCTTAAACTATTTTAGGCGACAATAAGCGGCATAAAGAATTTACGAATGGAAATGAGTATATAAACGACACCACAATAAATTTCAATCAACAAAAAAGGATTAATAATAAATTATTGTGATGGCAATGACTTTCATAGAGAAAATATTCATTAATTGATAATTATCCAACAAGAATAAGTTTGACAATTAGTGAAAAAAGCAATAAAGTAAATTATGAACGAATTGAAGATTAGAAGCCCTACAGACAACAATCGGTTTGGCTGACCGTCAAAGACTCAATTTCGGTAATTCTATTTAACTTTACTACAAAATTCAACTGACGGTTCGCCATTGCCGCACCATCGCAAAGCCACCGCCGTTACCTGCAATGGTAGAAATCCCGACACGACAATGAAAATTCCAACAATACACGGATATATCGACAGAAGAGTTTTAATCAACTTCACGGCTGACCCAAAAGCAGTAGAGAAAATTATTCCATTTCCTTTTAGGCCAAAAATATATAAAGGCAAAGCTATTGTTGGAATTTGCCTTATCAGGCTTAAAAATATAAAACCAAAAGGCTTTCCTGACTTTATTGGCGTAAATTCAGAAAATGGTGCACACCGAATTGCGGTGGATTGGGATGAAAACGGTGTGACAAAATCAGGCGTTTACATTCCTCGCAGAGATACTTCGTTAAAACTAAACACTCTTGTTGGTGGACGGATATTTCCTGGTAAACATTCCTACGCAAAATTCAACGTAGAAGAAAAAAATGGGAATTATCATATTGACTTTAAAAGTTCAGACGACACTGAAATATTAATTGATGCAAATGAAACGGAGTTATTTAATGACAAATCGATTTTTGGAACATTAGAAAATGCTTCTGGCTTTTTTGAAAATGGCGACCTCGGTTACTCTCCAAACAAAGACAAATTTGACGGACTAAGATTGAAAGCGTATAACTGGAAAGTAACACCGCTTGAGGTTTCAAAAGTCAGATCTAGTTTTTTTGAAAATGAGGAAATTTTTCCAAAAGGTTCGGTAATTTTTGACAATGCTTTATTAATGACCAATATTGAACACGAATGGAAAAGCGAAGCGGGCAAATAACCACTTGCGGCTAATAATTGAGTTTTCATTTTGCTCAGAGAGAGATGAAAACCCTGTTGAACTAGGCTTTGGTAACCATTTCTGTATGGAGTTTTTGAGAGTAACTAAAAGCAGTATACATTGCTTATTATTTGGGTTTAGCACCCGAGACACTTAGCCGACTTTAAAAGTATTGCGTATAATCAATATTTGCTGCTCATTGACGTGCTAATTTTACCAACTAATTTAGAACAAAACAAAATGAATTTCTTACGCAAACATTGGTTCGACCTTGGTGGCTTATTCGCAATTATTACTGCTTTAGGTGTATTTTACTTTTATTCCTCAATGACAAACTATCAACTATTAATGTGGTTGAGTTTGGTATCGCTATTTCTACATCAACTTGAAGAATACAGAATACCGGGAACATTTCCCGGTATGGTTAACAGGGCTATGTATAATAGCGACATACCAGACAGGTATCCATTAAATTCAAACACCTCATTTTATGTGAATGTGTTCGTTGGTTGGGTGCCTTATCTACTTGCCGCAATAATGGGAGAAAAAGCAGTATGGTTAGGAATTGCGACCATTATAGTATCACTCGGAAATACTGTAGCACATACAACTGTTTTCAACATAAAAGGCAAAACAATTTACAATGCAGGACTTGCAACAAGCTGGTTGTTGTTTGCTCCTTGCATTTATTTCTTCTTTACAATAATTTACAAGGACAATTTGGTTACCCTGACTGATTATCTTATTGGTGTTCCATTGGGAATTATCTTAAATGTGGTTGGTATCATAAAACTAATAGACTGGTTGGCAGACAAAAATACAAGCTACATTTTTGAGCAACGCAACGTACTTCCGCAAGACCGAAAAAAGTAAGGCAGCCTCTAATAATCAGGTTTTCGTTTTGCCCAACGGGTAAGAAATGAAAACCCTGTTGAACAGGACTTTTGGTAGCCATTCGCTTTATGGAGTTGTCGTAAATATTTCTTTGTTGGGCGGGCAGGCAGGCAGAACGCCTGCTTTATTTTATTAAATATAAATGGAATGCTTTATTTTGTAACGGTAAAACAATTGTGAGAGAGGAAATGAGAATCGAAATGAGAATGAGTAAAACTGCCAATATCTTCTCAAATTTAAGATATGTATGCAGATTCTGACGGCACACCAGAATCTACAACAAAATGATTTACTACTTTGTTTCTTTTGAGTATTTTGCTTTATTTGCAGTTAAATTATTCTACGAAACTCTTAATACATTCTAGTGCGAAATATTATACTTCTATTTTTTTTAATAATGTGCGGCCTTGATGGCTTTGCCGCTAATGGAAAGTGGGAAAGCAAGGTGACAGACGACAGCATTACCTATAGCGTAACTGAAGCTAAAACACCTTTGAAAGATTTTGTCGGAAACTATGTAACCGTCGTATACCTTGAAAATCTGAACATCAAAAAATTAGGCCGAAACAGTAACGGGCAGGATGTGGTCTGGTTGCTGGCCCAAGGTTACCGGGTGATCCAGCTCAATTATGACAGAAATCAGCATGCTGTTTCACCGAATATCAATGCCGACATTATCGCTATCAATCAAGCCATTGCTGCCGGCAATTTTTGCGGCTGTAGTAACTGCTCGCATTATCAGTCCTATATTCTGTTCGAGGGGTACCGCATTGCACGCAATGTACCTTATTTTAAAGACGATCCAACCGTATATAACACACCCGAGGAATATAAAAACGGTGATAGCCTGAATATGGACATTGTTTACCCTGCTAATTCTGCAAGGGCCGTGCCGGTGGTACTGGAGTTCTCCTACAGCAACAGCTATGCTACCTATGATGCAGATAAAAAGCAACTGACCGATGCTGGTAAAAACCAGCGACTGAAGCTGGAATATACGCTGTCGGCATTTAAAGATTCTTTTTTGGAGGGAGCGCCGGGCGCGGGCATGGGCTGGGCCATTGCTGATCATCCCAAATATTGTCCCTGGGGCAAAGGCAAACCTGTGAACGGACGAAACGATACTTATAAATCATACGAAACCAATCCTGATGCGGCCCGTAAGGTACGGTCGGCTGTACGGACTCTGCGCAAAATAGGTAAGCGCCTGGGCTTATCCGGTAAAATAGGCATCTTCGGTTTTTCACGTGGCTCCACAGCGGGCTCTATGGCGATTGGAGACAGAAAAGTACAGGCAATTGAAAACGCTGGTTTTAACATCGGTGTATCCGACAAAGTGCAGGCAGCCGCGCTCGGCCCAGGCGTGTTTGACTATACCCTGATATATGACAGCCCTGATAAAGGAGATGCCAGCCTTAAAACCCGCTGTGTATGGGCCTGGGGCGAACTGAGTAAAAATTACGCTAAGTGGCAATCAATGGGTTCTGCTTATCTGGTAAAGTCGGCCGCTACAGCGCCCGTAATCTTTTTTTACAATACCGATGACGAACAGTATTACCAATACCAAATAGCACACCTAAAAGCGAAACTGGATTCCTTGCATGTGCCAACGTCGACATTAGTTAATTACGGACATGGTCATGCTGTACCTCAAACTGCCGCCTCGTTAAGCCGGCTTTACCAATTTTTTCAGCAATACTTATTGCCACCCGCGGTAAGAAAGTAATTTGTTTAGCCCATTTACAAGTCTCTTTATAATGCTGCATTGTCGCCAAGCGGGCAAACAATTGATATAGGTTTATGCTGCTGCAATGTCTGAGCAGACAAAATTTCCTGACTTTGACAATAAAGATTGAGCTTATCGCATTACTCTTATTAATAAAAATAGTTCCCCGCAAGCAAAATGCTACCATTTAAAGGGTAAATACCAATTATCTTTATTCATTAATTTCGCTCTTACCGAAGCAGCATTGCCATTATTTTCTTTGAGCAATTTTTGGTAAACTTTATCCGCCAAATACGCCGGGTCATTACGCCTCAAAGCTATTCTTAAGAGATCGGACCAGCGCTCGCCTTCAAAGGCCAATTCAAGCGCTCTTTCATCAGTAATATTATTCTCAATAGAGAGCGTGCTATCTCCTACAACTGGCACACTATATAAGTTTGCCCTGCCTCTTATTCCTGCATTTAGAAACCAGTCTCCGGCAATACTAGGGTTAGAAATCTTCCTTGCATCAAAAATATAAGGCGCACCTTCATCTATCAACGCATTTCCCAGTGAAGCCTGGATACCCTGATTCAGAATCGCATTAGCAATATCATGATGACCATCTCTATTGACTGCTTCTGCAAAGTCCAGATGCAGTTCGGCGGCTCTATATAAAAACCATTTCTGGGCAGTAGCAGCGTATTGATACTTCATAACTTCCGGCTGCCCATTAATCATATTGTAAGAAAATATAGGACCTCTCGCATCATACGAAAAATTGTTTTTCTGCGTTTGCGCATTCCAATTATCTATAGCTGCCTTGGATGGTTTCAAAAGATATTTGCCTTGACTACTTGAAAATAATTGCGAAAAAGGATCTTCGGGTTTGAAAAGGGAATTATAGGGTAAATACCAGATCCATTCTCTGTCAAAAAGCGCATCTTCGCTTCTTGCAAAAATGGAACGCCAGCCTTGACTATTATTATTCACCAGGCTGCCTTCATTTAACTCTTGATAGCGAATATAGCTGACAGCCAGGTCATTATTATCGGCTTTAGATGCACCCGTTAGTCTATAGGTATAAAAATCACCCACTCCGCCCGTTTCCATTACTGATTTGAAAGCAACGGCTGCATTATGATAATCCTCTCCTTTGCCTCTCCATAGATACAATTGACCCAGCAGCACTTGCTTATTAATAAAGAACTTGTTGGTCGTATAACCGTCTACGGTAGTCATCAGACTAGTTCCTGTTGGATAAGGCAATTGAAAAGATAATTGTTCTTGCACTTTTATTAAAGAGTCAATTAAATTATCAAAACTAATAGGAACATAACTGGAAGAGTTGACTAGACTTTTGAGTGTATCAAGATTGGGAATATCACTGGTAATATAGGGCACCTTTCCGTACTGAATACCCAGTTGCAGATATACCCATGAACGAATAGAGGCAACATCTGCATAGCGCACATCGTAATCTGCCTGAAGGAGGTTTTTATCTCTCAACATGATATCAAAATGATGCAAAATATCATTGCAGCTCAAAATGACCTTATAATAAGGTTTAGGGTCGATGTAAGGATTATCGATTTTTGCGCTATGATTCTCGATTTCTCTTAAATTTTCATCGGCATTAGGCGTAACCGTAATTAAATCGGCTCGCAACTCGTTTAACACAACATGCTGCCCCGCAAGTTGTAGGAACTGACCATATAATCCTATAATAGCTGCATCAGCATCGTAAACATTTTGATACATATTCTTTGCTTCTACCACATCTTGTGCATTAACGTCGATAAGCTTTTTACAAGATAAACTTGCAAATAGTATTATGCAGAGAACAAATAATTGATTTAGTATTTTCATTATTTCGTTTTTTTTACCAGAAATAGACTGCTTATTTACTTATTACTCATTATTCATTTATAATCCAATTCGTACCCCCAGTTCAACACTTTTATATTGAGGCTCTAAAAATGTATCTACACCCTGACCAAATACACCAGAAGTTGCGCTAAACTCCGGATCGTAGCCTAAATATTTTGTAAAGGTTAATAGGTTGCTTCCCGTTGCATAAATATTTATAGACTTGATGGCCCTGGGCTTTATAGGGATATTATAGGATAGAGAAATAGTCTTTACGCGCAAATAAGAGCCGTCTTCTATCCAGCGATCAGAAAACCTGCTATTACCTATCGGGTCTCCCCAGCTTGTTTTAGGAATGTCTGTTATTTGCCCATTGCTTCTCCATCTGTTTTTTATGGCTTGCGTTTGATTATAAAAATTATTTTCCGACTCAAGCTGACGGCGTGCGTAGTTATATATATCATTCCCTTTTGTAAAGGTGGTTTGTATATCTAATGTCCAATTCGCATAATTAAATTGGGTAAATATGCCTCCTACGAAATCAGGATTTGGATTCCCAATTACCTGTTTGTCTTTATCATCAATAATTTTATCGCCGTTCAGGTCTGCAAAAATCATATCACCCCCTTTAAATGGCGTGGTAGAGCCGTCTATATTTTGATTGCTTAATCCTGCCGCCGCAGCTGCGGCATCTGATTTATAAACACCTTCTGTTTTATATCCATAAAAAAGATTGGGGGCATTGCCTACACTCGTAACCATGGTACCATCGGCAAAATCAGTATAGATATTCCCGTCAGGTAGTTTAGTTATTTGGGATTTATACCTTGAAATATTAAAGCCCAATTGCCATTTAAGTTTATTCTTATTAATAATAACAGCATTTACACTTACTTCCGCACCGGTCGTTCTCATCCCACCATCATTTGCGATAATAAAGTCTTGCCCGGTTATTGTTGGTCCGGGTTCGTAAATAATCATATTGCTGGTATTGTTACGGTAAGCATCTAAGGTTATATTTAAACGTTCATTAAATAAAGAAAGATCCATGCCTGCATTTAATTTAGCCACCTGTTCCCATTGTAGTTTTTCATTACCGATATTGCCTCTTACCAAACCTGATATACCTAATAAGTTTTGTGAAGTATAATAACTACGGGCCGTATAATTACCAATATCATCATTTCCGGTTAAACCATAAGAAAGTCTAAACTTTAAAAGGTCAATAACTTTGCTGCCGGTAAGAAAGCGTTCAGACGAAGCCAACCAGGAAAGCCCGGCGGCAGGGAAAAATGCAAACGGGCGGTCTCCCATTCTTAAAGCTCCGTTTTGAACCTGGCGGCCAAACCGGGAAGAACCATCCAGAGAAGCACTTAAGGTTGCAAAATACTTGTCCTTATAAGCATAAGATGAATTTAAATAGGTTTCTAACCAGGTAGAAGAACCGAGAGAACCACCTATTTGCCGCAGCGTATTAAGACCGTATCCCACACTCGTTAATTGGTCTGTAGCCGAATTAAAACCTAAGCCATAATCTTGTTCTGTTTTACTTTTGTTATACCTGACTCCCAGTGTAAGATCCACATCGTTTATACTATTAAAGCTCTTACTGAAATTAAGTCGCGTGTCATTGTATAAATCAAATACTCTTATTACCTGAGCGCCAGAGCGGTTATAGGCCAGCACCCCGTTCATCAGCGTGTCACTTGCGATACCTCGTTGGGGAATAAAAAAAGACTCCCTTATTTTCTGACTTGTCAATGAAATCGTCGTTGCCAAAGAGAAATATTTACTCAAAAGATATTTAAATGAAATAGCTCCGGTATATCGAAAACTATTACTTTGCCCGCTCTCATTATTTAAAATTGCTAAGGGATTACTGATACCTAAAGTATCTACACCGGCAAGTTGTGGTGAAATGATACCACCATTGGATATTTCATTTGCAGCAAAAAAAGGGGCTTTAACCAATGCCGTCAAAATAGGGTTGGTGGTAGGTTCAATTCCCGTATTTCTAATATCTTGTTGATTTCTAAAATAACTCACATTGGCCGAAGCAAAAAGTCGTTTACTTAAATTAAAGTCTGCATTAAACCGCATATTATACCTTAAAAGACCGGTGTTTTTCAATGGAGAATTATTATCTGCATAACCCATCGTCAGCGCATATTTTGCAATATTATCTCCGCCGGATATTTTAAGGTAGGCATTCTGGGTAACGGCATTTTTAAAAATTTTATCCTGCCAATTATTATTATTATGATTATTAAAATAATCGGGCGAAGAAGTACTGTCATTCATATAGGGAAGGGAAGCGATTTCGGTCGCAGACAATCCCTTTGATTGTAATAGTTCTGACAAATATGATCTGAAGTCGGCCGCATTCATCATCGGAACATTTTTAGGCGCAAAATTGATGCCGCCGTAAATAGATGCGTCTATTGAAGTAGCTTCCTTTTGCGCTTTAACGGTCGTGATAATAATCGCACCATTTGCGCCTTTTGACCCATACGTGGAAGTGGCATCTTTTATCACCGTAATTTTATCGATATCTTTTAAATCGATATAAGAAAGTGCATTGTTATAAAATCCTTTGTTCAATGGAGCGCCATAGGTACCATTATCATAATAAGCTCCATCAACTATAATTATGGGCTGGTTAGAGCCATAGAGTGAACTGTAGCCACGAAGGAATAAATTTGCACCGATGGCTGGCGTCCCGGATCTCCTGATAGCATTTAAGCCAGCTACTTTTCCCTGCAAATAATTATCAGGGGTTGTCGCTGTTTCGGCCCAGGCACCATTTGTTTCTACTGATTCAACCGCACCTGTAGTTTTACTGCGTCTATTTAAACCGGAAGGCAATACCACCTCATTATAAAAGCTTGCATAGCCTGACGACTGTAGCGATACCTCAACAAATGATTGTCCTTTTAATGCAACCTCTTTATCGTTATATCCGTCGGAGGTCACCAGTATTGTAATATCTTTATTGGGAACAGCTATAGAGAATTTCCCCAGACTGTCCGATATGGCCGCGCCATAATCCTTATAAGACACATACACACCGAATAGTGGTTGTTTACTTACCGCATCTTTAATTTGTCCGGTAATCCTTATAGTATCAGCTGCGATGTCTTTGGATTCGTTCTGTAACTTTTTATTTTGCGCATTTATCTGCACGCATGGAAAAAGCAGTAAGACCAACAGCGAAAAGTATATTATTTTTCTCATAATCGAAAAACAGAGATTAATTTAATTTAATGAAAGACAGGTACGAATTTGAAATAATCGAGTGTAAGGTTGTAAGGTCTGCCTACCGCAGCGGCGGGAGCCTGCAATCTTATATTTTTGGTCGCAGGGTTGATCAGATAACTTTTCCCGTCGGGCATTATCTTCGGATAAGACAGTAACCAGTTGTAAGAATCATTGGTAAACTCGCCAACATATGTCTCTGTGTATGTGTTAGGCTCAACCGTTCCTGTTGTATCGAAAATCAAAGCGTATGGTGGTTCGTTTGAGCTAATTTGTACTCTTTGATCCAACGTGGAATCTGTACCATAATCACCATCTCCCTGTCCGGAAATAACATGATCATTCAAAGCAACCCAATAGACTTTATAGGTCGTGGTAAATAAATCATTTGTGGTATAGTTCGCAAAGAAATTAGCGCCGGAAGAACCTAAATTCATATATATATCCGTAAAAGTATCTTTAGCTATGGGATTATATCTCTGCCGGTAAAATATATCCGCAAGTTTATTTGCATCCGTCGACGAAAAACTAACCGGATTTTCACCCTGAACATAGACTATTGGAATCTTTTCAGAAAGGGAAGGTGCTATTGAATTGACAACATACACGATTCCATTACTCATTTTTTGGGAAGAGACTACGTGATTCGGGTCGATCGCAAGATGTACGTTAAATTTAGAAAGTAATACTTGAGATAATTGGTCGGGGTCAACTTTCCCCTTAATCGTCAAATCCCTTACCACACTCCAATCTGCATTCATCAAAGAAGTGTCTTGACTCGTCGCATTAAAATAAGGTTGCATCATGGTTTGTTGTTGCTCAAAAGCAGTATTGGTCAACAAAATATAAGTATACAACGAATCTTCATTAGCAATATCATAGACTTCTTTTCTATACGTATTGATCTGTACAATTCCTGTATTGGGATCGTAGATAGGCTCTCCTGTTAATAGATCCAGGCTGTCTACAACTGCCGTATTAGGATCCTGCGCTGCATAATTAAGCGATGCTATATAATTATTTTGCTCAAAATTATCTTTATTCAAATTGATATATTCCCAAATATTGGGCAATGGGACTATAGCCTTGTCGATAATATGAAGCACTCCGTTGCTTGCAAAAATGTCCCCCTGCTTTATCGTCGCATCATCAAAATGGTTATTATCAAAGGAGATCCTTTTGCCATTTAACATGGCAATACGTAAAGTATCTGCCTGATCACGTGTAAAATAAGATTTCCCCGATATAAGGTTGAGCACGAAAGCTCTTAGCTGTGCCGGATCAGAACTGATAGAAGAAGGCAAAGATCCCAACGCATCATTATCTGGTGCAAACACCGTAAAGTCTTTCGACGAATTGAGCAGGGTATCTAATTTCGCTTTCACTATATAGCTTTCAAATAAAGAGAGCTCTGACCGGCTTTTTATTTGCGCCATCAACGTCTCATTTAAATCGGGCGTAGTTACAGCGATATGACTATCCCATTTTTTACAAGACATGGTAAACAGCACTGCTATAAAGCTTAGTATTAAATAATTTTTTTTCATTTATATAGTCCTTGTGTTATTTTCAAAATCAATATAAAGTCAGCGTGGCAAATCAATATTCAATTGTACCATCTTTATCAAACCTGGGGCTCGTTTGACTTGGCCAGTCAACCGGAATGAACTGCACCATGTCAAAATTGCAATCTGAATTTGATCCGGAAACCAACTGGAATCTTATTTTATGTTGTCCCGTTTCTTTGACGTCCACAATACCCAACATTCGCGCTGCGGTGGCTCCGGCCTTTTCTTTTACACCGGCCCACCATTTCCAGCCAATGGCCGCCAAACTCGCTTCTTTGGAAAAATCAACGGAAGATATTTTCTGATTGAATTCAATTAACGCACTCGTTAATGGTACCGAGTCAAATAATGCCTGTACTGCACTCTTCGTTGAGTTCTGTGCATAGTAACAAAACCAGACTTTATATTTTCCTTTCACCAGTAAAGGCGTGGTGAATTCGATCCAACTAATGCCGGAACAGGTACCGAGATTGTTCGTATTACTGGAAGACCGCCCCATGCCCACTTGCCAATAATCGCCTAAATATCCTTTTACGCCTGTTCTGTATTTCAGGCAACTCTTTTCCCATTTTATTCCTTTAAAAGTATTGCCATCTCCGTAATCGAATAAGAATGTTTGTTTGCGGTAAATCGAAGAAAGGCGCGTAAGTTCAGGCTGCGTGGCACACAAATCCCAATACACAGGGAATGGCTCTCTTACCTTTATCTTTAATCCGCCAAGAGCCGTATGCAGCACGCCATTGGTAGCAGATTTGTCGCTTGTAGACTGATCTAGTTTTATACCCGGCTCATAAACAATACCATCAATTGTAGAGTAGGAATCATCATTTATCAAGACCGTATCGTTCTCAAATTTATCTGTAATTACTTCCAGTGGAGCTAAAGTTGCCTGTGAATTGCCGGTGACAATATCTGCTAAATATTTAATATCCGGCAAGATGTGGTAAGCAATATATAAATGCAGGCTATCAACCCCGTCTTTTGGATTCCCGGTATTACAATATTTCGCTTTTAATGCCTCATAATTTAAAATACCGGAGTCTCTATAAGTTTGATTCTTTTGTGCAATGAGGGTCAGCCAAACCTGATTCCCATCTTTATCTTTGACTGTATTCAACGTATCGTAGTAACCGGTCTCTTTTAAGGCTTGCGTAAAAATCGAATAAGTAGTATCTTGACTTATTAACGCTGCAATAGTAGATACCGTAGGAATCAACACATGATCGATCACATGAATAATACCATTGCCTACCGTAATATTTGCCTGGGTTACTAATGCCTGTCTATTGACGAGGTAAGATGAGACACCGTTTACATTTTTCACACCTGTTATCAGATATTGACCGTAATCGGTTATAGACGGGAGCTTACCATCGGTAAAAGTGCTTGTAGGAAGTGTTTCTTCCAGCAAGTGAAACTGCAATAACTTCTGCAAATCTTCTTTAGAGAGATTGTCGATGGAGGTTAGTTGTTTTTGTTTTAAATACAAATCAATCGCCGAATCCGTAGGAGCGAAAAATGTATAAGTCCCGTATGTATTTAATGCCGTTGCATAATCCGCTTTATTGATAATAGCGATTAACTTAGTAAATCTGTTGAGGGAGTCATGTTCTAAATAATCCATGACATTAGGACTTGTCGAAGTAGTTTGTGTCAACTTTGTTTTAGTACAGCACACCACCAGTACACTCACCAAAAGTAAGGTTGATATAATCCATAATACTTTATATTTCTTCATTGTAATTATTTTATTGATAAAACGGATTTTGTATCAATTGCTTATTTGTCTGCAATTCGTAGATGTAAATCGGGAAATAATGGCTATTATGATCCAATATTTTTTCCTTTACCAGTTGCACCGAATTTGCGGGGACCAGAGAGGAGACAAAATCTTGCAAATAGCTTATATTTTCGTAGTTATTTTTTTTCGCATAACGCAGTACATCGTACCATCTTTTCCCTTCATAGGCAAATTCACGGGCGCGTTCATCTAAAATAAATCTGGAGAGTTCGTCCACATTATTTACATCCGGGTTTTCATTGGTGGCCTGGGGAGCCCCTGCTCTTTGCCGGATTACATTGACTAAATCCAAAGCCTCTTGTCCTCTACCGGGTAATTGTGCCAGCGCTTCGGCTTTCATCATTAACACATCAGCATACCGGTAAAAGAACCAATGTGTGTAAGAATCACTTTGACCGATCATATTTGTCGCATTACTACCAATGTATTTCCAAATGATATTATCCTGAGCCCGAACAGCACTTCCATCTCCTCTGATATCCGCGGCATTGGTAGAGTCGTTTATCTCGGTTGTATATATATCATCCATCACTTTGTTGGAAGCAATATATCTCTTCGAAGAGACACCAAACATCGAATAGAAATCATTGAGCTTCTGTTGATCAAACTCAATTTCAAAAATGCTCTCATTGGAATTGCCATTCCGATATAAATTGGTAAACCAGGCCGAACTGCGTGCTATCAAACCAAATTTTTTCGAATTGATAATTTTGTCGCAGGCAGTGACTGCAGCGGGATAATTCTCCATCCAAAGATCAACATCTGCCTGAATGGCATTGACGGTGTATCTGGTAATTCGCCCTTTGTCCGTAGCCTTATTCCCATACGTCAGAACCGCCAAAGGTTCTGCCTCATTTAAGTCTTTGGTAATTTGCGCTAAAACTTCACTTTGAGGACTTTTGGCAAGTTGCACAATCTGATCATCATTTGAAGTCGGATCCAATTTTAAGGGTACATCCCCAAAACTCCTGACAAGATAAAAATACATGAGCGCTCTAAGTGTTTTCATTTCTGAGATATACCCGTTCAGCATTTCTTGTGTAAAGGTCTGGTCCTTATCCATTACCGTTGGAGCATAAGCCAGGACCGTATTACATAAGTTAATGATTTTATACACCGGGCTCCAGTCCACTATCGAGTTAGCGGATTGGGTATTCATATTCATTATTTCCAGGTCTTCGTTTGTCGTACCCAAAGAAGGCGCGAGCATGTCGCCCCGCAACTCGCCCCAGGTAAACAATGTAACATCCAGATCTTTCGAACTGTTGTCCGGATCGCCCATCAATGAAGCATAACAGCCAATGACTGCCGCCTGAACTTGTTCCTTGGTCTGCCAGAAATTATTTCTTATAATACCATCATTCGGCTTTAGGTCAAACATCTTTGAACATGACAAACTGACTGATGCTGTTAAAAAAATAAATAATGTATACTTTAAACTCAATCGCATATTATTTGAATTTTTTATTTTAAAAGGAAGCAGTTATGCCAATCGTAAATAGCTTAACCGGTGGCGTCATAGAATTATCCGTTGCAACTCTGAACGGATCCGAACCCCTTACACTCACTTCCGGATCTTGTCCTGTATATTTTGTGAATGTCAGGATATTCTCAACAGTTAAATAAGCACTTAAAGATTTCGCTTTGAGCTTATCTAAGACAGACTTGTCAAATGTATATCTTAGAGTTGCCGTTCTAAATCTCAGAAAAGATCCATTCTCCACATATCTTGAAGAGCCCAGCCAATTGTATCCTGAATTGTATAAAGCACGTGGTATATTTGTCACATCCCCATCATTTCTCCACCGACGCATTACAGCGGTACTTTGATTGTCATAATCGTACATATTGGTTGTATTCATCTCGGTACCATTGATGATTTGATAGCCGGTTCTAAAATTAAAGAATGTAGAAAGCCGCCATTGCTGTTTAAAAGTAACATTGATGCCAAAGCCGCCGGTAAGCGCAGGGTTACTATTGCCTAAATAAACAATATCACGCGAATCAATAGTTCCATCGTGGTTGATATCTTCATATTTCGCATCACCTGGCTGGAAAGTATAATCTATGGAAGGATAACTAAAAGTCATATAAA
>NZ_JBNQGD010000027.1:0-1014 GCF_050436765.1 Arachidicoccus sp.
GGGATAGCATTTATAAAACTAACTCCAAACCAGGCTAAAAACTCTATATTGTACTCTTAAGATTGCAATGCGTTCAATTACCTACTTTTTTGTGCGACAATTCGCACATAACATTTTTGGGTGCTATTTCACTTTACGAGACCGCACTAGTTTTTGCATAAACTCAATTGAAAATGAATTGCTTTGATGTTTTTGTGAGTTCTTATTCACTTTTTTCCTGTTTTCCACTTGCAATGTCGCGCTCTCAGATTTTCGATGATGTTGTGATCAATAACGAAGAAGACATTTCACAAGAATCTTTGTTCAAGTTTGTGGCTCGCATCAACAATACCGAAGCTGCTCTCCGATTCTGTGTTGCTCGCCGCTTGATTCCGAATACTCGTTTGTGTCCGAAGCCGAATTGTGAATGGGTTTGTATAATTTTGGCACACATATTGACGGATTGCAGGTAAGTTTTAAAAGTTTAGTTTTTGCAATTTTTTGAATTTAGTGGCGTTGTCGCAAAGACCGAAATAGTTACTGTTCAAGGTTATCGATTCGATCCGGAACTTTATTTGAAAAGAGCCATCTCGAGTTGCGTCAAATTCTTTGGATCGTTGCCTGTTGGTCTCGTGGATTGCCGAACAAATTTGTGGTCGAAATTTCTCCGCGGATTGTTGTCGATTGGTACTTGGGGTCGGGGGATATTGGCTGGATATAATATTTTACAAGCAAAGACACTGATTTTGAAGCTAGAAAACCTATCAAAACTCATTTCTATATTGTCAATAAACTCTCATCTGCATAATGAAGCGCTCACAAAGGAGCGTCCCTGATCGCATCTTGGCGTAGTTGATTGAGCGTTCTCCCCTCGCGCGAGAGTTCGAGAATTCGAATCTTCTACAACACATTAAATATGCATAATCGTTGAAGGAAAAAAGTGCGGTCTCGTAAAGTGAAATAGACCCCATTTTTGATGGCGGGCAGCCAAAATATTTCTCTCCCAAACAACAGTTCCTTTTTTTGCAGAGAATA
>NZ_JBNQGD010000028.1:0-5524 GCF_050436765.1 Arachidicoccus sp.
CTTTACATTATTTTCTGAATTGGCGCAATTAATCGTTTTGGCTTTGGGGATTTATTTGGTTTCAAAGGGAGAATTTACAATAGGGTTACTTATAAGTTTTATCGCCTATTCGGATAGTTTCTACAGGCCTTTAAGGCAGATTGCAGCCTTGTGGGCGGGTTTTCAGACCGCTATGGCCGCCTGGGATAGAATTTCGGTAATACTGAGTTTAGAATCTACTTTGACCGAAAAGCCGGTAAATGTCGACTTGCAGACTAAAGAGACTTCTTCAGTTATTGAATTTAGAAATGTTTCTTTTCAATATCCAGAAGGCAAAAAGGTTTTGCACCATATTAATTTTAATATGCTTGCTGGAAAAACGTATGCTTTGGTTGGTCCGACCGGGGGAGGCAAAACAACTACCGCATCCTTAATTGCACGGTTGTATGATCCCACCGAAGGAGAGATTTTGTTAAACGGCATGGATATTCGAACTTACAAATCGGAGGAAAGGGCAAAAGAAATTGGGTTTATTTTGCAAGAACCGATTTTATTTACGGGAACACTACGTGAAAATATTTTGTATGGTAATGAATTGTATCAAAAAAGCACAAATGAAGAGTTGACCAGAATTATACAGGAAGCGGGATTGACAGGGCTTTTGATGCGTTTTGAAAAAGGATTAGATACAGAATTAAAAGCCACAGTTGATTCGATTAGTCTTGGGCAAAAGCAATTGATTGCTTTCATTCGTGCAGTTTTACGTAAGCCGAAAATTTTGATATTGGATGAAGCAACTGCGAATATTGACACTGTTACAGAAAAGTTATTGGAAGAGATTTTAAATAAATTACCTAAAGAGACGACCAGAGTTATTATTGCACATAGACTCAATACGATTGAGAATGCAGATGAAATTTTCTTCGTGAATGCTGGTAAAGTTACTGCGGCCGGTACACTGGATAATGCACTGGATATGCTTTTGGAAGGAAAACGCGTAAGTTAGGTTTTAATTATGCATTAATGGGCACAATATATTTTTTCCCGTTTGACCGTAATTTGATGGGAATGTTTTCTAGAATCGCTTGCTTAATAGCATTCACTAATTTTCTTTTTACAAAATCTCTGTGTGTAACTATTCCAACTTCTCGAACAGGTGCAGGAGATCTAAAATGACGTAATCTTTGTTTGTCTTTTTCGTTCATATCAAATGTTGCTAGCTCGGGCAAAATGGTAATACCATCGCTTGCGTCTACCATTCTGCGAAGTGTTTCCAAGCTGCCGGCTTCATACTCGAAGTGCGTGCCCCCATAGCTGTGCTTGCGGAGCTCACACAAGTTAATAATCTGAGAACGAAAGCAATGTCCTTCTTCCAAAAGCAATAATTTATTGGGGTCGATATCTTTTGATAAGATAAAACTTTTCTTTAATAACTTATTTTTACTCGAGGTGTAAACCAACATTTCTTCATAAAAGAGTGGATCTTCTTTAATACCTTTTTCATTGAGAGGTGTTACCAAAATGCCCATATCTATTTGGCCTTCACGTAATTGTTTAATTAAGGTTGTTGTGGTTAGTTCAATTACATGTAATCTTACCTGAGGATATTTCTTTGTGAATGGAGGAATAAATAATGGTAATAAATAAGGTGCGAGCGTTGGTATTACTCCGACTTTTAATTCTCCTTTTATTAAATCTTTTTTAGAAGAAATCATTTCCAATAAAACATCTTTTTCCGCTAATATTTTTCTCGCCTGCTCTATTATTTCTTCACCCGCTATAGTTGGGACAACTGGCTGTTTACTTCTATCGAATATTTTTACGGCCAATTCCTCTTCCAACTTTTGAATTTGCATACTCAATGTTGGTTGGGTAATATGACAACTTTCGGCAGCTTTGGCAAAATGCCGGTGAATATTTACGGATAAGATATATTCAAGTTGTGTAAAAGTCATTATCAATATTTTCGATGAAGGTATAAAAACAATTGATTAATTCTATGGCTCAGAAAACTTACATTTGTTATCGATGGGAAGTTTTGTAAATTTAATTATCTCATAATAAAACAAGTTTTTAAATATGGAAAATAATGAAAGCAGCAGCAAATGTCCATTTCATGGAGCTGGAAACTCAAAGAGGAATACTAGTCAGAATTGGTGGCCAAACCAGTTAAAAATCGGTGTTTTACGGCAACACTCCCCTTTATCAAATCCGATGAGTAAAGATTTTGACTATGCACAGGCATTTAAAAGTCTCGATTTTAAGGCAGTTAAAAAAGATTTAGCGACATTAATGACAGACTCAAAAGATTGGTGGCCGGCGGACTTCGGTAATTATGGCCCTTTAATGGTACGCATGGCTTGGCATAGTGCAGGGACTTATCGCATTGGAGATGGCCGCGGCGGCGCAGGCGGAGGACAACAACGTTTTGCGCCTTTGAATAGTTGGCCGGATAATGTAAACCTTGATAAAGCACGCAGGTTGCTTTGGCCTGTTAAACAAAAATATGGTGAGAAAATATCTTGGGCTGATTTGATTGTGCTTGCCGGGAATGTTGCTTTGGAGTCTATGGGGTTCAAAACATTCGGTTTCGGAGGAGGGCGCCCAGATCAATGGGAGCCTGAAGAAGACGTATATTGGGGTTCCGAAACAGAATGGTTGGGAGATAATCGTTATTCGGGAGAAAGAGAATTAGAAAATCCATTGGCCGCCGTTCAGATGGGACTTATTTATGTAAATCCAGAGGGCCCCAACGGCAAACCTGACTATCTTGCCGCGGCTGTGGACATTAGAGAAACTTTTGCCCGTATGGCAATGGATGATGAAGAAACGGTGGCACTTATTGCGGGTGGGCACACATTTGGTAAAACACATGGTGCTGGGGATGCTTCTTTGGTAGGGGCTGTGCCACAAGAAGCAGATCTCGAAGAACAAGGTTTGGGTTGGAGAAGTACCCATGCTTCGGGTGTGGGAATTGATGCGATTGGTGGTGGTCCCGAAGTGATTTGGTCTGAATTTCCAACAAAATGGAGCAATAGTTTTTTCGATATTCTATTTGGCTTTGAATGGGAGTTGACCAAAAGCCCTGCCGGCGCTTATCAATGGGTGGCTAAAGATGCCAAACCTATTATTCCAGATCCGTTTAATGCTGATAAAAAACGTTTACCTACGATGCTGACAACAGATTTGTCTTTGCGTTTTGACCCTATTTATGGAAAAATATCCAAACATTTCCATGAAAGCCCCGATGCATTTGCCGATGCATTTGCTCGTGCCTGGTTTAAACTGACTCATCGTGATATGGGGCCGCGTTCAAGATATTTAGGGCCGGAAGTTCCTGAAGAAGTTCTTATATGGCAAGATCCAATTCCGGATATTAATCATAAATTAATTGAGCAAGATGATATTGTTGCATTGAAAGCAAAAGTGTTGGCATCTGAATTATCTATAGCTCAATTGGTTTTGGTTGCTTGGGCCTCCGCCTCTACATTCCGCAATTCTGATAAACGTGGTGGCGCTAATGGTTCGCGTATTCGTCTAGCTCCGCAAAAAGATTGGGAAGTGAATAACCCTGCCCAGTTGGTGAGAGTTTTAGATGTTTTAGAAAGGATTCAAAAAGATTTTAATAATGCGCAAACTAATGGCAAAAAGGTTTCTCTTGCTGATTTGATTGTTTTGGCCGGTACGGCTGCAGTAGAAAAAGCCGCAGCAAATGCAGGGCATAAGGTTACCGTCCCCTTTATGCCGGGCAGAATGGACGCTTCGCAAGAACAAACAGATGTCGAATCTTTTGAGCCGTTAGAACCATTGGCGGATGGTTTTCGTAATTATTTAAAACATAAAAGCTCTATACCAACGGAAGCCATGTTGATTGATAAAGCTCAATTACTTACTTTACTTGCACCTGAAATGACGGTGCTGATGGGTGGTATGCGCGTATTGGGGGCCAACTTTGATGGTTCTAAATATGGTGTATTTACAGATACTCCTGGAACACTTTCCAATGATTTTTTTGTCAATGTACTGGATATGGATAACGCCTGGAAGGCGATTGATGAATCTCAACAATTGTACGAAGTCCGCGACAGAGCTACCGGAAAAGTTAAATGGATGGCGACACGTGTTGATCTTATTTTTGGTTCCAACTCGGAGCTGAGAGCACTTGCAGAAGTTTATGGGAGTGACGATGCTAAGGGGAAATTTGTAGAAGATTTCGTAGCCGCTTGGGATAAGGTAATGAATTTGGATCGTTTTGACTTAGCGTAGCGACAATATAAAAAAGCAAAAACACTTGCAAGAACGTTCTTGCAGGTGTTTGATTAATTATTTTTGTCTAATAATCTATATCGATTATTTAGGACGACACAAATTCATTTTCTCTTTATTTTTCATAAAAATTTCTCCGATGTTTCATTCTATCAAAGACTCATTGTGGATGAATGGAGAGATGATCTGGTCTTTGCTGCTTGTTAAATTGTTGCCCTAAAGCTGTTTTCCTTTAAACCGAAATTTCCTTCATTTGGCGCTGCTTTGCCTTCGACCTAATATAGCGTAAGTTTAGGAGTTAAGTTCTTATGCCAAATGAAACTTTTGGAAATAAGCTCGTTGGAATCTATCGTTAAAATGAAATAAACCAAGAATAAACCAAGGAATAAACCACCGCTTTAAGAATAACCGTGATTATTGTACTAAGGGCGTCATTGTTTAGCTTATTTTATATAGCCTCTTTCTATTAATATCTTTGTTGCTGGTTCTAAATCTTTTTCCTTAACTAAAAGTTTTACTTTATCAACAATATTTGCATAAATCTGAGAAGCCAATTCATTTTGTAGTAGGGTTTCTATTCCTTCTGACTCTAAGTAGTTACTTGCTAAATTTACTTCCAAAGGTGTACTAGAACTAAATACTATTTTCCAGCTATCCATATTTGAGTTTTTAAGATTCATTAAACGGGTAGTAAAGATCGGATTAAAATTGAAGAATTCAGAAAATAGTTTTTACCGTATTCGACCTTTTTATTCTAAAAATAAAAATGAGTCCTTCTTTTTTATACACAATTTTTACATCCTAAATTAAAATAGTCTTTCAAAACTTATCTTTGTTGCTATGGCAAAATCAGCGGGCGTGACGCCTTTAATGCAACAGCACAAAGCGATTAAACAAAAATATCCTGACGCAATTTTATTATTTCGGGTAGGTGATTTTTATGAAACTTTTGGAAGTGATGCTATAAAAGCTGCGCAGGTTTTGGGTATTACTTTGACCAAGCGCAATAGCGGGGACCCCAATGCAATGGAACTTGCTGGTTTTCCTCATCATTCGTTAGATACTTATTTGCATAAATTGGTAAAAGCCGGTTTCCGTGTGGCTGTTTGCGACCAACTAGAAGATCCAAAACAGGCAAAAGGCATTGTAAAACGCGGAGTTACTGAGTTAGTTACCCCCGGTGTAGCAACCAGCGATAAGCTATTGGAATATGATACTAATAATTTTTTAGCAGCTATACATTACACCGATGATAACGTAGGGATTGCCTTGCTCGACA
>NZ_JBNQGD010000029.1:0-18259 GCF_050436765.1 Arachidicoccus sp.
GAATGCATGGTCAACATGAATCGGAACGGGTGGTCAACATGGTTCGGAATATACATGTAGTTCGTCTGATGGATACGATGTTCAAGACTTTTCCAGTCTTTAAAAACAACAGCTAATCATCCCACTCATTGCTTGAGCTTCCGGTTTTTTAGGCACATCAAGACGAAGCCAAAATCAGCATGTTTTTAGTTTGTTTGTGGTTTCAAATTGCAAATAATTATTCACTATAAAAGAAATTATTATGCAACCCAGTAATCCATTCAAACTAATTCTAGACAAGCTAAAACGGTTGCGAACAGCGGTAGATAATATCTCTATTAAACAGCCCTCAAGAATAAGCAACCAACCTCTCCTGATCCTCAACTCTACAATAGACTACTAGAACGGGCAAAAATATATGCTAGGCTGTCGGCAATGTACGAGGTTATATTCATTCAAGAGGCTTTTCGACTATGGTAATAGCCAAAGCTATCTCATCGGTGCAGTTATGTCTCTTTCAAATAGTAGCGACTCATAGCACTACTAACTGTAAGCACTAATATTATTATTATTGACATCATCTCCAAGTTGTATAAAAATAAAAAATATAATAAAAATCCAATCCCCAGGACTGATTTAAAAAAAGTTTTAATATTCATGCCAAATCTGTCCAGTATTGTCCAAAACAAAAGACATAGTGAAGCGAGCACTGTAATTCCGAATAGAGCATAATATATATTTGTGTATCTTATTATTAAAAAAATTTCCGGCATTAATATAAAAAGATAAGGCACTAACACTCCTAGATAAGAGCTAGTAAAAGAGAAGGGCAAATTATTAGAAAAATCTAATTGCTCAGATTTAAATTTAAACCATTGATATTGGATACTACTGTGAGTTAAAGAAATAAATAGTGTAACCAATGCAATGCCTCTTAACCCATATTGCCATGAACCATCATCAAATACCACAATGATAAAAACCAGTGAAATAATTTTGTTTATTATGAAAACCAATTTCTGTTCATGGAGTATGTATAGAAGGAAAATAAATTCTATGCTTTTATTCTTGATAGCTGTCCTTTGAATATTCAATCTCGATATTTGGTCAACTTTTCCATATGCAAGCTTGTGCGCAAAAACAACTGATAGCAGAATGTGTACCGCGATAATAAATAATAAAAAGATAACAGGTATGATCCAGAAATGAAACAGTGCACCAACTAAAAAACTAAATAGTGAATATAGGTACAAGGGCATAAAAACCTTAAAAAAAGAACTTAGCAAAACTCCTACAGATTTCTTAAATGAAATGCCTCCATAAGTTTGGTACAAAAAAAGATTCTCTGATTTATGAAGTAAATTAATAAGATAATTTACTGATTTATAAATATAGAATCCGGCAAGCATAAATATCAAAATTGCTACATAGGGATTGCTGAATGCCTTAATTGTCAGGATCAAATTCCAATACAGTTTTTTATCATTTGGGAGCTCACCCAATGCACCTACAAAGACAAGTGAAAATAAAAAAGTGACTATTAAGAAAAAGAAGAGTCCTGAATACTTCTTATAGAACGGAAAAACATAAATTCTGTTAAATATTGATGATAGCTTCATTCTCCAACTATATTTTTGTCCAGAATTTGATGTTCAATGACACTGCAAAGGAGATTCTTGTCCATTAGCTGATGAGACGATAATAGAAAAGATGTCCCCATCTTTAGATATGCATTATTAATCCATTTATATACAATAGCAACTGTTTCGGAGTCTAATGCGTTTAGTGGCTCATCCAATAATATCCATTTTACATTCCCAATGAAGCTTGCAACAATAGAAACTTTTTTCAGCATTCCACTTGAATATGAAGAGATTGGCATATGTATATAATTTTCCATAAACAGTTCTTCAAGCATTTGAGTGGTGTTTTTAGCATCCCCTTGTTTACTTTTAATGTATATATTTAAAATGTCCATTCCTGTCAGAAACGTGGGAAATCTTGGCTCAGCTTCTGCATAAGTTACAATCCTTTTTATAGATCTTGGTTCCTTTCTAAGCGATATTCCTTCTACATTAATCTCTCCATGATATCTCAACATTCCAGCTATGCACTTCAGAAACGTACTTTTACCAGTACCATTTTTCCCCTTTATCCAGTGAATGCCATTTGCAAGTAGTAAACTTTCAACGTCAAGTACATTAAGTGCTCCATAACTTTTGGAAAAGTCACTTACTCTAATCATTTAATCAGTATTATTATAAAAAAATATTCATCAAATTCGTATTCATTCCTAGTTCAAAAAGTTATACGCCGATAGGAAATTAAAATTCCATAAAAGTACTGCGGCTTAAACATAATCAAAAAATTTGGAAATTTGGTGCAAAATAAGGAAAGCAATAAATTTTTGTGGTCTACGCAAAAAGAGAGGTTCCCTGAATGGGTGTCTATTACTTTACATAAGTACTTTTTAGGAGGAGTTCAACTTTTTTCTATTGGTAGTTATTGGAGAATATATTACTAAAATATATAAAGAAACAAAGCGTCGACCACATTGTCAATCTAGGAATTAACGTCAATCAAATGGGTTGTTTTTTTGTTTAATAGTGGTGCTGGAAAATGTTTTATTTTTGAGGAAGAAAAATTGTACATTTGTATTATGAGTAGCAAAGATTTAAAAATAATAAACGATTTAGCCAAAAAACTAATCGTCGATGCGAAAACTTTGAGCAAAGAAGAATCTTTTCAAAGATTAGTAGATGCAGGTATCTTCAAGAAAAACGGTGAGTATGCGAAAGCTTATTCAAACCTTGCCAAAGCTGTTAAGAAAATCGATTAATTCCTGAATGGGATAACAAGAATTTAGAACGTCATCAACATTTTACAGCGTCGGCTTCTTTTACGATTTCGACGGATGCCTGTCCTGTGTAGCCTGACTTATGGACGGGCTATGCGAAAGAAGATACCGGCTTCTTTTCTCCAGATGATTCTTTCTTTCCTATGCCCCGGTTTTGCAACGCGCTTTCGACCTATATAAGTTTTAGAGTCCTTATGGGGTGAGCGGATACATAAAGATGAAAAAGACAACCATGACAAGCTGCCGCCAGGTGCGCAATCAAAATTATTTGCCGCTTGGCAAATTTCCGTCCGGGAAAATAAGAATATAGAGATCTGTTTCCAAAATAGTCCCGTAGAAAAGAGGTCTGTAAGCAGCGTCCTTTGATGCAAGATCAAATATCTCATCAATATTTTTCGGTTGGGCTTGCCTTTTTCCTCGGGCGTTTAAAAAATCAAAAATTCCCATCTGTATAATTTATTTATTGTTTTGCAAATCATGCCTACGGATCAGGACGAAATAGAAAATGAATATGAGTTCTAAAAAAATTCCATCGTGCGTTTACTTTATTGATAAACGCCGCTTACTGTTGCTAAATCATAATTCATCTTCGATTTTGCAATTAAATCCAGAATCTCTTGCCATGCATCTATATCTTCAACAGTATCTTCAAACGTAAAAGATGTATGTAATTCAGGAAGATGAAATTTTTTTAGGAGTTTTAATATTGTAAACCCATTCGTGCAAATGATGGTAAAAGTATTATGAATAACCTCTGCAAATTCGACATCTATTATATTAATAAGTTCTTTCTCTAATTGAAAACTATCGCCACAGACAATCATTTCATTTTCATAAGAGTGAAAAAGAATAATGTCGGCAGATTGGGAAGCCGGATGCACGACCTGACAAAGATAACTATATAGAAAATCAATTTTGTCTCCCACATCTGATATTGAATTCAGATACTCCCTGATTTGTTTGGCATTCAGAAATTCAGGCCATATATTTTTTTGCTCTTTCCCGAGTTTGGTCGCATGGCTAAAATGTATCAATAATTCCTCAAGCGATTGATGATCAGTTATTACACCGGATGTCTTGGACAATTGACGGGATATAACTTCAAAATCTTTAGCTATTGTAAGCGGAACAGTATTAAGTGAGTAAAAAGAATCTGAACAGCATTCAATAAAACCACGTAAACTGGCAACAAAAGAATAATAGTTACTATTCTCTTTAGCATCTTTTACTGCATCAATCCACCGTATGGTTTTAAAATAGGTAACCAATACAGCCAAGTGTGCGCGATAAAGAATCTCTTTCCAGTAATCAGCGGCAGCTTCGATAGGATTTTTATGTTTAGCAAAATTGTCAACATGAATAATTTTATATCTCCAGTCCTCCTTTGAATCACGAATTTCACAAAGGCAGTTATATAGGTTTTGGAACCTTTCGCTAAAAATTGTGAAACCTTCTTCTTTCTTCATATGGGTATTAAGATCGATTTATGCCCTATTATATAGTAATTAAATTTTTACATCTTTATTTTTCATACTTCATAATAAAGAATTGAGCTGGTACATTATTTTGAAAGTGTCGCAAATAAATCAGTATTATTATAAAAAAATATTCATCAAATTCGTATTCATTCCTAGTTCAAAAAGTTCTACACTGATAAGAAATTAAAATTCCATAAAAGTACTGCGGCTTAAACATAATCAAAAAATTTGAAAATTTAGTGCAAAATAAGCAAAGCCATAAATTTTCTTTGACACTGCGCAATAGACGAGTTAATGGGGCTATCTAAAAGTTTACTAGCCTCTTTTTTTAAACTAAGGCTAATAAAAAGAATCAAATTTTCTTTCGCATCATAAGAAAGGACTATGTTTCCTTTTTAGATAAGAACATACAAAATGGAATCAAATTTTCCGATAAAATTTCTAAAAATAATGTAACTTCCTGATTTTCAGCTAAGGATTTTTGAAAATAATTAATCTAGTACTATTCTTTTTTTTAAAAGCTTTGGAACTTCACCCCCTGTAGCACTATAATAGTTTACCATTTAAAATTCTCATCATGGAGACATTTTTCTTATTTGACGAATACTTTAAGGCAATACCCTTATTAAAAGGCATACCCGAAGCTTATAATAAATATGTGATCAAAGGAGCCATTGGTTATCATGCTAAAATAGATGAAAGAAGTATAATGCTTTTTCAAAGTATAGATTTAGGGGAAATAGAGATTTGTATCAGCCATTATTTAGTAAATCATCCGATGAAAATATTTTGTACAGCAGATTGTGAAAGCTTGGAGCTGCATAATATGATTCAAGGAGAAGCACAATACCGTTTGAAGGGATTTGAATGGCGCAGAATCAAAGCAGGACAACATAATCTGATTTATTTGACCAACGTAAAGAATGAAACTTATTTCAAAGGAAACACGACCATTACTTTTGATATTCATCTCTCCAAAGAACTGTTACAGCAACTTGCTAACCAGTATCCAAAGCTGCATCCCATATGGAATAAAATTAAGAAGGAAGAAAATGGCAGCTTATATATAGAATTTGCAGACAATTCCGCTAAGTCGATGCACTTCATCGTTCGGATAATGGAATTGCTTTACCAGGAAGGAGTTGGGAACCCCCAAATAAAACTGTGGGCAATGGATTTATTAAAAGTATTACTTGAAGCAGATGCACTCCCAAGTAAATACCGTTACAGCTATGAAGATATCAAAACAATAGACCATGCTGCTACTATGTTGATAGCCCATCAGGATGAGAAAAATGTATTAGCCAATCAACTAAGAAAAAGCCACCTCAATGCTGATAAGTTCCGAGAAGGCTTTCGTTTACTCTTTGGGCAAAATCCCAAACAATTTCTGTTGAGTAAAAAAATGGAACAAGTAAAAATATTGTTGGGCAAAGGGTATACCCTAGACGAGATATGCGAACGAACGGGTTATTCAACTGTGAGCCATTTAGAAGAGGCCTTTGTTCGCTATAATGGTCACAGCATAGGTAGTCAAAGAAAAACAAAAAAATAAATTCACTGTCACCTCTCTACTGAAACAATGACCACCACTATATCTGCGTGTTTTTCGGTATAAAAAAACTGGTTTTTTCGGTAGTTTTTTACCGACTTTTTCGGCATACCAATCCAAATACACCGCCGACCTTTGTACAAGCATTCAATCGTAGTAAGTCACAATAACAAGCAGGGTTAAAATATAATACGAAACTTATGATGCGCTTGGTGGGTTACAAAGGGGAATGCCGATCTAAACTTCTCTCTACCCCAAGAGAATGAAGCGTATTGATAAGACAGGTAATGTCCCCAGCGTAGAAATGTTACCTGATCCGAATACCGGCGGCGTTGGCAACTTTCATTACGGTATCGATACGAACAGGGCGCGATCTGTGGCGAGATAGCAGTCGAAGGCAATGCCGGTTTTCTCGGCCAGAGTTATTCGGTATTGTCTTTTTAAAAATGAAAAAATGAAAAAGCAACAAATCATAACAATTATCACGATTCTGCTTATTATGCTTTGGGTATATGCAGCAGGCAGTAAGTTGTGGTTCTATGCGGCATTTAAATTGCAGCTTGCGCGGCAGCTTTTGCCTCATTGGTCTATTGCCGTACTCGCTTGGGCTTTGCCACTTGTAGAATTAATTACTGCTGCATTATTGAGTTTTCCAAAAACATTAAGAAAAGGACTATTGCTATCTGCGTTGTTATTATTAGCCTTCACTATTTATGTAGGTTTGGCACTTGCGCATATTTTCAAGAATGTTCCGTGCAGTTGCGGCGGCATCTTAGGGAAGATGGGATGGCCTGCCCATTTTATTTTCAATATATGTTTTACAATTACGGCGTTTACCGGTTGGTGGATGGCGAAATCAAATCATAAGATTTTTGCCAGGTACAAAAAAGTACACGCTTAAAAATATTTCTTGCAAGAATCGGGAATGATTCCAAAAACCCGTAGAAAAAAGTAGGAGTATTGTTTATTTTTAAATTACATAATCATGCAAAAAAGCAGATTATCACGTTTACTACCTGTGTTTGCAATAGCAGCAGGTATAGCGCTGGTGGGGGTAACCAGTGCGTTTAAAGAAGCGCCCAAAGCAAATGTCAGTGACCTGACTACTTATTATTTCCAATTTAACGGAAGCAATGGTCAAGAAGATCAGCCGGCGGAATGGTCACAAATTGATGCGACTACTTACACCTTGTCACCTTGTAATAGCACACATCGAGGTTGTGTATTGGCAACAACAAGCGTAACAGGAAGCGGATCAAATCTTCATCCTTCACAGGTTGATGTAGATGGTTCTGGTTCTAATAAGTCTCCAAAGACCGGTGACGGCGTAATTGAAGTAAAAAACCGTGACGACAGTTATTGATTTAATTCTTTAATTCAATGCGGAAGGGGTATTTATCTACCCCTTCCTTTCTAATATTTATTCTGCGGCATCCCCGATAAATTTATTATATCCTGCGGCAAGGGCAACGCAAACCTGTTATCATTGGGTGACAAAATGGAAGTTTGACCATTAACTATCCGCTTTAAACTGATATTTGCCCCTTCTTTATTCAACCGTTTTATATCCATCCAACGCAGGCAACGAAATATCAACTCTTTTCTTCTTTCCTTAAGAATCAACTGTAAGGCTTGTTGCGAATTACTTGCCGCCAATGGAACAAACATTCCTGTTTTCCATCTTGTTTTCAAAAGTGTATTCAGGTCATTCATTGCTTTTTCCGTTTGGTTTTCCCGAGCATAACATTCTGCCCGCATTAAATAAACTTCATCCGTGGCAATACCTGTAAATAAGCTTGATATATTGCCGTTATAGGTTCCTTTAAAAATATAGCCGGGAGTTAGTGGATAAAAGAATGCTTGTTTCCTTAAATCATTATTATCATAGCTCGCGTATAACAGCGTATCAACACGAGCTGTTGTTGGCGATATAAAAGCCAATGAATACAAAGAAACAATTCTTTGAAAAATAACCTCCTTATTCAATTGCTTAAACGGTGTCAAAGTATTTAATGAAAGAGAATTGTAATCCATCAAATCATTTTTCAATTGCAAACAAGAATCTGCATATTTACCTGCATCCGGGTAATCTCTCATAGAAAGATAGACCCTTGCCAGTAAGGCATAAGCTGCTGGTTTTGACGGGCGGTAAACGGTTAGGGGTGTTACTGGAAGCAAAGGGATAGCAGTCGTTAAATCGCTGATGATTTGTTTATAGGCATTTTTGAGGCTTGACCTGACGGACTTTTGGTTAAAATCCGAAGACAATCTTAATGCAATGCCATAATCGCTTCCCGCTGTTGTAGAATCATACGCCTTGCAAAAAATAAATACAGTTTGCAAAATAGACTGCGCCCTGAAAAACAGAGCCGAACCTTTCACATTATTCCAGTTATTTTCGTTCACATCGGTCTGTTGAATCTTGGCAATACCTTCTAAGGCTAAATTGCTTATATAAACGACGTTATATAAATTCGCCCAGTCATTGTAAGGGCCATTATAAACAAACGGAATCCATAAATACGCATTCTGTGATAAAGTAGATTGACTGTTGAACGTTGCGGTTGGTAAATAAAAATTATCTGCTGCTCCCTCATCCCAGCTGGCACTCTTGTTGTTCATTGTCGTAGTATTGTCTAATGCTGCCTGGTAGTCAGCGACTGACTCCGGCACAATGAGGGATTTGTCGGATTTTTCATCAAGGAGCTTATTGCATGAGATTACCGAAAAGCATATAACGGCTGTAGTTATGAGAATCAAGTTTTTTACTTTTTTAATATTCATGATATGCTTAATGATTTTAATTAAAAGTTTGCCTTCAATCCAATGGTGTAAGTTTTAGCCGGTGGTATCGTTCCCTGGTATTCCGGGTCTGTTCCCCATTTATTGGCACGCCAAAGAATGCCCAGGTTGGCTGCATTAAAATATACCTGCACTGATTTAAAAACAGCACGCTTGCGTTTAGGAACAAAATTGTAAGCCAGGTTAATGAACTGCAACCTTATATTATCGGCTCTGCCGATATTCACTACTGAAAATTGGTAGAACTCATCTCTTTGTGAATTAGCAGGATAAATAAAAGAAGGCACATTGGAGTTTTTCTCATCGCCTGGCTGTTGCCATCTTTTTGTGTAGTCACTGTACCCTATGCCCGATTGGATTAATTGGCTGTAATTGGTTGTGTTCCTTCTGAAGTAATAATCAAAATTATAGAGAATGTTGATGGTTAGTGACAACTGCTTCCACGAAAAAGTATTGCCAATAGAACCGAAGAACAACGGGCTTGAAGAGCCTTTATAGACCACACCTGCACCGCCTGTCTGCTCTATAATGGAATCATAATTGCTGCTGGCCTGCCCGTTCACATAACCGCGCGGGCCGCCTGTCTGGGGGTCAAGCCCCGCCCATTGATAACCACTGACAGCATATAGTGGCTGGCCAACCATGGCACTGATACTGTTTACTCCGCCCAAATAAGCACCGGTTGTGGAATCCTGCAAATAATATTTCGTGGTAACGCTGTTGTTGTAACTGAACAGAAAATTTGTAGTCCATTTGAAAACCTTATTAATATTTCTGGTGTTTAAGGTAAAGTCAATACCCGTGCCTTTCATATTGGCGATATTCTTTGTTATTACACCTGTTCCCAAGCCAGCACTATAATCAATCGGCGAAATGCCGAATAAATTTGTCCCCCTTTTTTGATAGTATTCAATACTGCCCGATAAGATGTTCCTGTTGGAAGCAAAGTCCAGACCAATATTTATTGTCCCGACTTTTTCCCAGCCTAAATCCGGGTTTGCAAATTGGTTTACCTGCGCAAATGAAAGGTTACTACCAATAGCCGCATTATAATATTCCAAAACAGTAACAGCCGACATACTTTGATCCACATTACCACTAAAACCATAAGTCGCTCTTAGTTTTAGATAAGGAAAGAAGCTGCTGTGATAGAATTTTTCTTTGGATATATCCCAGGCTGCACCTGCCGACCAGAATGGATTCCATTTGTTATTGGTATTGACACCAAAGAGATTGGAAGCATCTTTTCGGAAACTGCCCGATAAAGTGTATTTATCCAAATAGGTGTAGGCCGCATTGCCAAAATAGGAAACGAAATTGTTTTGCTTTTGTGAAAAGGAAACGCCATTGCCAATGTACATCGGGCTTCCATCCAAATAAGAAGGATAAGGGTTTACATTATCCACTTGCGCCACCGTTAATAAGTTATCGTTATAACCATACACCATATTGCCATTACTGCTGGTACCCACTTTTCTTAGCTCTGCGCCCAATATAGCCGCAATAGAACCTTTGTTCCAATTATGATTATAATTGAATTGCCCGCGCAGGTTTTGGGAGACGATGGCCGTATTGGATTGTTGTAAAATACTGCCCACAGGCAGGTTATAGGTTACCCGCCCGGTTGCTTCGTTTACTTCACTGAAAAGATTAATTAGGTTTCTTGTGTAATAACTCGCGGAGTCCTGCAAAACTCTTCCCTCAGATTCCTGCCTTTCGTACTGGTATTTTATAGCCAGGTTTAAGCCTTTACTGATTTGATATTGAATGCCGAGGTTGGCCAACAAATCCCGCTGGTGGGTAGTGGCATTATTGTGCTGATAATCGGTCAATGGATAATACTTCCAATTCAGCAGGTAACCGCCACCGGCGGTATCGGTATAACTATCCCGATAATCAACCGGAACAGAGAGCGGGTTGCCGTTGGCATCGGCAAGCATCAGGTAAGGCACACTCCTGCCACCAATGCGAATGCTGTTATAGCCCGGTTTGCCGCTGATAGATTTACTGTCTGTATAGCTAAGCCCTGCGTTGATTTGTAAAGATTTGAACGGATGATAGCTGTTCTGAAAACTTGCCGTAATGCGGTTATAGCCCGCAGCAAGATTATCAATATCTTTATCCAAACCGCCGGAAATGGCGTAAGACATATTTTTACCCCCTCCGGTTATGTTGAGTGCATATTGCTGATTAACGGGACGCTGATACAAATATTTTTCATAATCACTACGTATATCGTGATTCCGGTAGGTATTAATTAATTCATTCGCTTTGGTTGAATCTAGGAAACCGTTCCGTTCTTTATTTAAAATATTTACGACGGGCGTCAATGCTTGATAGGCTGTGTTATTAATCGTATTATCAAAATAGCCCTGCTTGAATAAAAACTTCTCCATATCAATGTAGTCTGAAGAAGATATCCGGTCTATGGAAAATAAATCGGGTTTGTCCGCAACCGATACATTGCTGCTAAAGCTAATATTCGCAGGCTGGTTAAATCTTCCTTTTTTGGTGGTAATCACAATTACGCCATTACCGGCCCTTGTTCCCCAAATAGAGGCTGCCGCCGCATCTTTGAGAATAGTGATACTTTCTACATCGTTTGGGTTGATGTTATTGATGTCGCCATCATAAGGAAAATTATCTACCACAATCAGCGGGTCTTGAGGCCCGTTAATGGTGCTCAATCCGCGAATATTAAAATTGAGTTGCTTGTTCTTGCCCGTCGCTTTAGAATCATCAAACAGCACACTGCTCGCTACGCCTTTCAGCCTGTCCAATATATTTGAGCCGACTTGTTCATTGAGCTTTTTATTATCGATAAAAACAAAGGAACCCGTTGCCCTTTCTTTGGGAACAGACTGGTAACCTGTATTCACGGTTACTTCCTGTAATTCTTCCTCTGCAGGATTAAGCGTAATAATCAAATTGGTATCAGCACTTTTAATAATTATCTTTTTTGTTTTATAGCCAATATGTGATGCCAAAAGCGTATCCGGCAGTGTTGTTAAAGGCAACAGGAAACCGTTTATTGTATTCATTACCATCCGCCTGCTGCTATATTCCATTACCGTTGCATTTAATAGCAGCCTGCCTTGCGCATCTGTTATCTTTCCACGTAAAATGTGTTTTTGTTGCGCAATGCTATAGGAGGATATAAAAATGAATAACACAAATAATTTAAAATTTTTAGTCATTTGAAAAGCTTTGGTTTTATTGATGAAAAAAATTGCGGTTTATCTTATGTTGTCTATCAATATCTTATTTTGACGTATTACTTCTATCAACTTCTTACCGGGTGGTGGGTAAGTAAGCATTACTTCGGAGAAATGCTCCTTGCGCATTTGCTTTTGTAATCCGACAACACGGTTGCTGACTTGTTCAACAATTTGTGGTGTAATAAATTGCTGTTCTGTTTGGGCTAAGAAAGCACCGTTAGGGGCAAGCCATACATAATGCGGAACAGCGTGATGACGGAAGAGGCAACATATAGTACTGTCACTGTATATTATTGGCAAAGAAAACTTAGTATGGTGGCTACTGTCAAAATGTTTTAGAAAGGAGGTTACTTTTTCCTTCGGGTCAAGTGTCAGAAGTATAAACTGCAATTTATCCCCTAAAATATGCTGCAAAGAATCTTCTTGAGGGAATTGTTCAATACAACTGCTGCAATGGATGCTCCAGAAGTCAAGAATAATCAGCTTGTCGCCAAAGGAGGATAATGTTGCCGTACTATTTTTATAGTTAATAATTCGATGCAATGGCAAATCGGGAATACGATCACCGATAAAAAACGGTTCAATTTTTTGTTGCGCTTGCACACTCGATAACAGCAAGGTTCCGCCAAGAAAGCATAAAAGCTTTTTTGTCAGTGATTTGTTGATTGATTTTATTTGCCTGACAGAATCTCGCAGGCATAGTTTTGCCCTTTCGGGCGATATGCTCGATTTCATTTTTATTCATAATAAAAAGATGATTAATTTTATGAAAACTCAATACCGGCGGGCTTTGCAGGCAATACGCTGAAAGTACATGAGAAAGAAAATGATTGCCTGCGCCGCCCGCCAAAAACTATATTGGGGACTTAGGCTTGCAGGCGAATAATATAAAAATGGAGATGTATTTGGACAAGCATTCGCAGGCACGAAACAGCGACCGCTGTATGTGCAATTGGACGATTAATGCGTATGGTTTATATATCGAAGAAAACAACATCTAAAAGTTATAGACGAGTCTTCATAAAAGCAGAACAACCTCACTAAAAAAACAAAAGAATGAGCTTCACTGCTTTGTCCAAGGAACCGCTAAGAACCTTCTTTCAATCCGTAGATTGAAAGTACCTACAAAGACTTAAGTGAAGCCCACTCCTTTGCGTTTATATATCAACAAAGATAAATAAAGCTATAATAGAATGGGCAATTCACCCGTCTTCTCGTAGGTAAAAATTAGCGGTTTTTGGACGAGAAAGACTCCTAATTTGTAATACCCAAATGGGCATTGCTTATTTTTAATTCAAAACAAAGATAATAAATATTTTTTACAAATAGTAATTAAATAATACAGTATGTAACTTTTTGAACAATTATTTATTTCTATTGATGAATTTTATTAGAAATAGTTACAAGATGGGGGAATGGAAAACAAAATTTAAACATCAATCTTCGGCGTTTAGAACATTAAAGAAGTTGTTTGAAGCACACGCTGTAGAAAAGATGTTCGATATAAATGAAATACACTCAAGTAAAGTTTCTGATGCATTAGGAATTAATAAAGGTAGATATGCAACTAAGCTTGCTAATCCTGAAACATTTTCAACTTTTGAAATTTTACGGTTTGCATGGATTATTGATATTGACCCTACTCTGGTAATTGAAGTGATTCAGAATGAAAAAAATGTGATGTCTAAAATAGTTGAAAGAGTGAACAGAAATACAAAAAAGAAAAAGACAAATGAATAAAGCTCAATTGGGAGGTTGGTTTTTTGTTTATTGGAAAAAATTAATAGCTTTATGAGAGTAAAGTGGCTGCGGAGAGAAAAGGTTGCTGAAAGTGACTGCTTGAAATAATAATTAATACAAGATGTATCTTGCGTGGATTAACCTCTTAGTTGCAAGGCTAAAAGACAACGCATTAAAACTATATGAGTAGACCAAAAGCGAAATTTGTTCAAGCTAAAAGAAAATTCAATTACGTCCATTATTTCCCATTTGGAAATGAACCGGGAGACTCATACGTCTTGACTTCCGACCCTTGGAGTTATTTAAAAGCCTTTATAAAAAATGAGCACGATAAAATAAAAAATAGGACTGCAAAAAATGGGCCTATTAAGGGCAGACTAAAAAAGGCATTATACTTTGTAACACTAGCTGAAAGTTTTTTGAAGAGTGCTGCAAATATTGAACTACCAACCAAAGGGACTTTAACTTACTATTCCATTCTTAATATAACAAAAGCGTTTCTTTTAGTTCGAGGATATGACCTCGAAACTAATACTGAATTTCACGGATTAAGTCTAAATTCGGCTGACAAAGACCAATTAACTATCTCAAAAAATGCAAAGAATGGCGGAATAAATATATTTCACTCGTTTGCAAAAGAATTAGGCTATATCGTAAATTCAAGTGATAAAATATCATTAAAAGATATGGTAAGTAATTTACCCGAGATTCACGAAATGACGTTTAATCTCGGGCTATTAAATAAATCAAAACGAAAATTTCTTCCAGTAAAAATCGAATTCATTTCAAATGAAAAGAAGTGGACAAAATTAAGTTATAGAATATGTTTCGAGAAAAAACATAAAAACAATTATCGAATAGAAAAATTTGAGAGTGGTATTTTAAGCAACAAACTCACGAAATCTGAAGAAGTTAACGAGCAAGAAACATATATCTCAAAACAAAATAGAAATCTAACTCACGAATCTGACCAAAGTTGGTGTTCTAATTACCAAGAATTGTGTAAAGAAATTAAAGAAATTAATATTAGGACTATGCTTACTCGAATGGGTTTTAAGTATTATTTGGACTTGCAGCCTGACAAATATGACTCTTTGATTTATAGTTACGCATTAATGTTTTATATTGGTTCTGTTGCTCGTTATCGCCCATCGCTAAATGAAGAAATTTTAGAAGGAGACTACAAAGCAGTCATTTCAGAAACAATGAACTCAACACCGAAACAATTTTTATATTTAATGACAGGTTTAATTACTAAAAAAGTATGTGCCGTACCTATGGCGAGCTTGAATTAAAAAAGCCACCACTATGATTGTAAAGTGAGACAGATCTGCAAAATCAAACTTTTTTTCGTTAGTTTGGCTTTAGAACTTGGCTGAACGGAATTGCTAAAAATGCCACGCCTTCTCAAAGCCTTAGCCGTTATCGCTAAAAAGTAGCGTCAATAGTGAAACCGCGAAATATTTTTGTTATCTTTACCCGAAAAAAATGTCATTCACTTCAAACCAACTAAGAGATTTTTCAACACTTTTTTCGAGAAGTGAGGTAAATCGTTGGCTAAAAGGAGACTTTGATTCCATTGACATTAAACTTGAAAGATATAATCTTACAGAGCAAAACAAAGGTAACTCTTACCTTAAATTCCTTAGAAATACATATCGAATTCTCGAAAAAAACTATCCAAATGAATATGTTTTAAAAAATGAGTTTCTAAACAAATGGCTAAAAAAAGAATTAGGAACAAATAATTCTGTCATATTTAATGAATTCAGAATTGGTAAAGCTATTGCTGATTTGGCTATGTTCAATGGAGTTTCTAAAGTATTTGAAATTAAAACCATTTTAGATAAGGAATATAGATTGTCGAATCAACTTCAGGAATATAAAAAGATTTTTAATGAAGTTTATATAATTGTCCCAAATTTACTATTATCAAAGTATTCAAATTATGACACGTCAGTTGGTATAATTTCCTTTGATTCTAACTCGAAAAAATTTGGACTTATTCGAAAAGCAGGAAGAATTAACAAGATAGATTCCAATACTTTAATGGAGGTTCTTCATACAAAAGAATATAAAGAAATTTCGAAAGCATATTTTGGACAACTTCCTGAAATGAACTCTTTTAACCAATTTGAGATTTGTAAAAACCTTATATCAAAAATCCCGCAAAAAGATTTGAATAACTTATTTCTTACTGCAATGAAAAGAAGAAACATAAACAATCTGTTTTTCAATAAATTAAATAGCGAATTTAATCAGATATGCCTTTCTCTAAATTTTAAAAAACAGGAAAGAGATAATCTAATTAACGGTTTAAAAACAAATACTATTTAGATTATGTATTTCCCTTACCTAAGAGCAAGACAATTTGAATTAATTAGTTTGAGAGAACTAGTAAATGATGATAAATTACAAAATATAACTCCAGTTTTAGAGCCAGTAAAAGAAGGTTTCAATAATCTTAATTTAGCACATAAAGTTTTTCAAGATAAAAATTTTTACGCTTATTTGATCGTTAATCCATTTAAAGGTGAGAAAGCTGGTGATACAGAATTTTTTCTTACATATCTTTCAGAACTAGAGAACAGAAAATTTTTACCCGCATTTCATTATTCTGACAATGCTGATTATATAATTTCAAATATCGAAAAATACAATTTAGATAATTGCCTAATTATATGTCTAGATAATTTTTCAGATGAAGAAAGTTTAAAAATACTTTGTTCAAATGAAAAAATAAGTAAGATTATGCTTTTAGAACCTCATAAGTATAGAAGTTTAGACAGGTACATAAAGGGGTTAGAGAAATTTTATATAAGACTAGATGATGTTTTTGAAAAGCAGCAAAAAAATGCTGATTTTTTAAATATTCACGCTCACAAGTTTTCAGAAGAACATTTGTATTACAGGAAAGATGGCTATCAAGCTTTTGCGGACTTCACTACATTACCAAGTGAATTTGTAGATGGAGGTAGTACACCAAGAGCTGTTGTTATACATCTTACTTATTTAAATACGGAATTTGAAAATCAAATTTGGATTAGACACTTCACTTCGGATGATGTTGAATCCATTGCAAACGTACAAGGTAAATTTGCACAGGCTGCAAAAAAAGCAATAGATTTTTGTAATGGTTTACGTTTGTTTAATTCCGCTATAGAAGAATTGAAAATTTACTTGGATGAAAGTCGATACCCTGGTTTAGGGACTGTTAAAAAAATTTCCATAAAAAATCATTTGTTAATAATAAGTGACTTTCTAAATTAGTTCTATGCAGTTCGTATGTAAAAATTGCTTTTATGATAAAGAACTAATTGGGTTCATTGTTTCACAAGGAAACATAGGAAATTGTGATTGTTGTAAAAGTGAAGATGTTGAAACTATTGAATTAGTAGAACTTCTAGACTTCTTTAACGAGCTATTTAGTGACTTCCAAGTAAAATCAGAAGGTAAAAGTCTAGTTTCCTTAATCCAAGGCAATTGGAACCTATTTAGCAATTTGGATTGCGGTCATAAAATATTAAATGAAGCGCTTAATCAAACTTATTCAACAATAAGTAGTTCAGAAGATTTAGTAGATTTTAGTGATGAAATCCTTGAAAATATAAACTATTGGTCTTTCTTAAAAGAGCAATTAAAATGGGAAAAAAGATACTTTACAAATATCGAAACTTTGACAGATGATTTAGGTTGGGATAGTTTCTTTGAGAGTAAAACCATCATAAATGAGGATGAAACATACTATAGAGCAAGATTGCATCAAAACTCTCAAGAAGAAATCTATCCAATTGATAACATGTCTTGTCCTCCTGCACGATATGCTTCAGCTGGACGTGCAAATCCTATAGGAATTCCTTACCTTTATTTAAGTGATAACGAAGAAACTATTTTGTATGAAATTAGAGCTTCATATTTGGATGAAATATCAGTTGCTGTTTTTACAAAAAACAAAGAGTATCAGAATGAAATAATAATTTCTGATTTCACAGAAATCCCTACTTTATATCATCCAAACGGAGTTAATAAGAAAATAAAATCTACATTATTAAAGCAGTTGATAAGTAGAGATTTATCTAAGCCGATGAGGAGATATGACTCAGAATTGGATTATATACCAACGCAATTTATCTGTGAATTTATAAAAACTTTCACAAACGTTCAAGGTATTAAATTTAGGAGTTCTCTTCATAATACAGGTTCTAATTTAGTCCTTTTTAATCAAAAAACTATGAAATGTAGAAGCGTGAAAAAAGTACAGATTTCCAAAGTTAGTATAAAAGCGAGAAAGATATAAGGCTCTACCGCCAATAACTAGAATAATCAGGCTTTCGTTTTGCCCAACGGGCAAGAAATGAAAGCATAGTTGAACGGAATCTTGGGTAGCCATCCGCTTTATGGGGTTAATTAAAGTAGCTAAAAGCAGCATAAAATGCTATTTTTATTTTAAAGTTTTCAGGAAAAAGCTGTATCTGTCTAATACGGACTAAATTTTACCAGTTGTACGCAGCAAAGTTTACCACTTTAAATTTAGCGTGGAAAACCCACGTAAATTGACCCCCTCCCGCCATTTGAAACGTATCCGTCCCACGAAGTGCATATTGCCCTTTCTAATGCGTGTCTTTAGCTTTGC